>CAMKGA010000003.1 GCA_946412015.1 uncultured Caryophanales bacterium | reverse complement strand
AGAAAAAAGCATTTACCTTAATAGAATTAATAGCAGTATTAGTAATACTAGCAATTCTTGCTTTAATTGTTACGCCATTAGTAATGAATATAATAAGAAAAGCAAAACTGAACGCTAGAAAAAGAAGCATTGATGCATATGGGAGAAGTGTAGAACTAGCAATTGCAGGATATCTACTTGATACAGGAAAATTTCCAACAAGTGTTGAACAACTAACTATTGAGTATACAGGAGATGAGGTTATTTGCTCAACAACACAATTAAATAGTGATTCATCAGTTTATCTTGCAGGATGTACTGTAGCAGGAAGAAGTGTAGATTATACATATGGTAAAGAAGAAACTATAACATATAATTCATATAGTGTGGGAGATGAAGTTACATATAATAATGTAGATTATTATGTAATTGAAGACTCTGATGAAAATGAGGAGACAGTAACATTATTAAAAGCAGAACCATTAACTGTTGCACAAGTAAATCAGTATGGAGGAGTAGGGACAGCAAATAATCATGTAAATGAGTATGCACTTTATCAGGGAACATCATATAATATATATGGAAAGGGATATGGAGGCATGGCATATTATTCATCAGAAACTTGTGGATATGGAGATAGTAGTTTTGTAAATTCAGGATGCAAATCAGATTATACATCTTCAGAAGTAAAATATGTAGTAGATGCTTGGAAGACAGCTGAGGCACCACTTGCAACTTCAGCAAGATTAATTACTTTGGATGAATTAATTGAAAATTTAGGTTATGAATATTACCAAAATGATGCAACAGGTTATGGATATATAAAGTCTGCTAATACGCCTAATTGGATTTACAATAGTGTTTATTATTATTGGACGATGACACCAGAAGCTGATGATACTTTAAATGTTTGGAGTGTAGGTAGCGATGGTGTGAGTTCGCGCAATATAAATTCTTGTCAAAATGTCTATGGAAATCCTACAGGGTGTGGTTTTGTCCGACCTGTTATTGTATTATCTAAATCAGTTCTTTAAAATAATAGATTAAGTTCTATTATTTTTTTTAATCTCATATATTTAGTTAGGTGATTTAATGCATACTATTGCTTTTCCAAAATTGGCTGATTATGATGTTCCTGCACGCTACTTATTAAACCATATAACAAATTATAAAATTATCAAACCTGAAATTAATTTAAATACAATAGAAATAGGAAGTAAACATAGTCCTGATTTTGTATGTACACCATTTAAATATACTTTAGGAACATTAATAAATGGACTTAAAAAGGGTGCGGATACATTAATACAATTTGGTGGTGGTTGTAGATATGGTGCTTATGCTGCTTTGCAAGAAGAAATATTAAAAAAATTAGGTTATAAATTTGAAATGTATAATTTAATAACAGCAGGTAAAACAGATATAAAAAGAATAAAAAAAATATTTAAAACTATTGATCCTAATATTAAAATATATAAATCACTTAGATATTTAATTATAGCTTTTTCTATGGTTAAATATATGGATAAAATAGATAATTATATTAGAGAAAATATAGGTTTTGAAATAGATAAAGGATCATTTATTAGATTAAAGAAAAAAATGTTAAATGATTTTTATAATTGTAAAGGATTATTTCATTTAAGAAGGTTATATACAAAATATAAAAAAAGATTTAGAAAAATTAAAGTTGATAAACCTAAAGATTATCTAAAAGTAGGTATAATAGGGGAGTTATATACTTTAATGGAAGATAGTGCTAATTACAATATAGAATATGAGCTTGCTAAATATAAGATATCTATAAAAAGATTTACAAATGTAACATATTTATTACTTAAGAAAAGAAGACTTGTTAAAAAATATTTAAGAAAAATGAAAAATATAAAATATAAATTAGGTGCTGATGCATTAGATAATGTATATCATACTAAATATTTATGTAAAAAGAAATATGATGGTATAGTGCATATAAAATCAAGTTTTTGTACTCCAGAGATTGGTGCTATGCCACTTATAAATGATATTGCTAAAAAAAATAATGTGCCTGTAATATTTTTTAGTTTTGATACTAATACTTCAAAAGTAGGAGTGGAAACAAGGATAGAGGCATTTGTAGACATGCTTAAGATGAAAAAGGGGAGATTATAAATTGAAAGAATGCTATCTAGGAGTTGATATAGGTTCAATATCTACTAAAGGAGTTGTTATTGATAATGATAATAATATAATTGCTAAAGATTATATATGGACAGAAGGTAATCCTGTTAATTCAGTAAAGAAATTAATTAAATCATTAAAAAGTCAAATTAATGGTGATTATATTTTAAAAGGTATTGGTACAACAGGAAGTGCTAGAAAATTAATAGGATTAATGCTTGATGCAAATATTGTAAAAAATGAAATAACAGCTCATGCTATAGGAACAATATCTTTACATCCAGATGTAAGAACAATTTTAGAAATAGGTGGGCAAGACTCTAAAATAATTATAATAAATAATGGAATAATTGTCGATTATGCTATGAATACATTGTGTGCAGCAGGAACTGGAGCTTTTTTATCTAGTCAAGCTAAAAGAATAGGAGTTGATATTAATGATTTTGGCGCTCTTGCACTAGAAAGTGATAATCCAGTTAAAATAGCAGCAAGGTGCACTGTTTTTGCTGAATCTGATTTAATACATAAAGCACAATCAGGATATGATTTAAAAGATATAGTTGCAGGATTATGTAGAAGTGTAGTATTAAACTATTTAAATAATGTTGGAAAAGGTAAAAAAATAAAGGGTCCTATTATATTTCAAGGTGGTGTAAGTAAAAATAAAGGTGTTGTAAAGTATTTTAAAGAAGTTCTTAATGAAGATATAATAGTAGATGATAATGGACATTTAATGGGAGCTTTAGGTGTTGCAATTATATCTAAAAAGTATAAAACTGATAAAGTATATAATTTTAATATGTCTAATATAGAATTTATAACAAAAGGTTTAGAATGTAATGGATGTAGTAATAACTGTGAAATATTAAAAATATTTAAAAATAGTAAATTAATAGATACCTGGGGTAATAGATGTCCTAAAGGAGCTACTATTTAGCTCTTTTAAATAATAAATAAAAGTGTTATACTGTTAGTAGATAGGTAGGTGAATAGATGTGAAAAAAATATTAAGTATAGTAATAGTATTTACAATGATTTGTTTATTTTCTGGTTGTAATAATAAAGTAGAGAATAAAACTAATAATTTAGATAACAACAATAATAGTACGTCTAATGAAAAGACTATTAATAAAATTAAAGATAAACAAATTATTTGTAAATCAAATACAAATACAAGTGGAGATGAAATATCAGTAGAAAATTCTATGATCATTAATTTTGTTAATGACAATGCCACTACTATAGATATGATATTTGATATTAAACTATTAAATGATAGTGAACAATATCAAAGCTTATTTAATTCCTATACTAAAGAAAAATTAGAAGAAAGTTATGAAACGGCTTTAAAAGGTTATGGAATAAATGCACCAGAAATTGATGCAAGTATTAATGATATTTCATCAAAAGAAAAAGAGATAAAATTATCATTTGAATACTCAGAATTAATTAAAATGTATGCTCAAGATCATGATGATGCAGATAAATATTCTGATACAAGTTTTGATAATGTATATAATTATGCTATTGAAGCATTTAAAGATGATGATAGTTTAACTTGTACTTATAATGGAAAAGTAATTGATTAGTATTAATAATTATTTAACAAAAAAATGTGTAAATGACTTGCACTTTTTTTTATTTTTATTGTACTTTATATATAGTGGGAGTGACTGTACTGTTCGCTCAGTTATAACCATTTCTAAAACTGCATTATAAAATTCATGACAATCATGAATTTTTTTTATGTATAGACAAGATTTGAAAATTTATATATAATTATTACTAGAGGTAATATTATGAAGTTAGATAAAAAGAAAATAATAATTGCACTACTTGCATTCTTTATACCAATTTTAATTATTGTTAGCGTTACTGTTGTTTTAGAGTTTATTAATAATGGTGGCCATTTTAAAGGTGGAGAAAACTACTTGCTTGCCGATATGGCTAGTCAATATAACTCTTTATATAATTATATGCATGATGTATTTACTATGAATGATTCAATATTTTATTCATTTAGTAAAGGACTTGGTGGAAACATGGCAAGTACAGTTGGATATTATTTAGCTAGTCCCTTTAATATTCTTTATATGTTTACACCAAAAATACATACACCATTTATGACATTTATAATTATGCTACTTAAATTTGGATTATGTAGCTTATTTATGAATTCATTTTTAAATTATAAATATAAGCCTAGATTCTCTAATTTAATATTTGCGATAAGTTATGCATTAATGGGATTTACAACAGTTTATTATTTTAATAATATGTGGCTTGATGTTATTTATATGACGCCACTTGTTATGATAGGAATAAATAAATTAATTGATGGAAATATTACATATTATGTGGTTACATTAGCTCTTGCAATTATATTTAACTTTTATATGGCATATATGCTTTGCATATTTTGTGTTATTTATTTCTTATATGAATTATTTTGTAAATATAAATTTAAGGATATAAAAAAATACTATATAATTATTATAAGATTTGCTCTTTCTAGTTTAATTGCCGGTGGAATATCATCTATTATACTTATTCCATCATTAATTAATTTAAGTCATGTTATGCGCTTTTCTTTAGATAAAACGCTATTAAGAATTAATTTAGAACAAATATATAAGTCCTTTTTAAATACAGTATTTTCTAAAACTTATATTGGAACGCATAATACGACATCAGTATTAGGTAGAAATAGACCAGTAATTTATGTATGTTTATTTTCATTTGCTTTAATGTTTTTATATTTCTTTAATAAAAAAATAAAAAGAAAAGAGAAAATTTTAAGTTTAGCTGTTATTTTATTTTTTATTGCAAGTACAATTATTCCTCATTTACAATTATTCTTTCAAGCATTTTCTTTTCCTAATGGATATATAGATAGATTTACTTATTTGTATTCATTTTTTGTCATATATCTTGCAGCTAAGTGCTTTTATAATAATGATAAAATAAAGCTTAGATATTTTATTATACTTTTTATAATTTATTTATTCATATCATATAAGGTTAGTAAAATATATTTAGTATTCTTAGATTCAAGTGATATTTTAATAAGCGAGATATTTGTTTTTGCGTATCTTGTATTATTCTTTATATATACTAGAATAAATAAAAAAGTTATTATTAGTATTATTATACTTTTGACAGTAATTGGAGAGCTTACTTTTAATTATGTAAATACACTTGTAACTGTAAAAACATTGAAAGTTGTTAATAGTTATTCTATGTTCTATAGTGAAGCATGTCATAATTTAAATAGTATAGAAGATAATTTTTATAGAATGGATGGAAATTATTATTATAGTTATCTAGATAGTCATACTTGTAATACACATGGTATTACAACAGCACTTTCAACTAATGATGGAGATTTATATAGATTTTTTAAAGATCATGGAGGATCTCTTACATATACAACAGTTATATATGATCATAATAAATTACCTATATTTGATTCATTACTAGGAATTAAATATATAAATAGTAAAGATAAATTAGATAAAACTTTATATAATGAAATAGATAAATTTAAGATTACAAAATATAATTCATTTAAAAAAATATATGAGAAGAAAAATATTTATATTTATAAAAATCCATATGCATTATCTATTGGATATTTAATTGATAATAATTATGATGAACTTTATAATAGTGGTAATAATTCTAATAGTTTTGAAAATTTAAATAGGTTTGTTAAGTCCATTAGTGGTATAGATAGCGATGTATTAAAGCCTTATAAAAAAGAGTATTTAGGTGATAATAAATATAAATTTATAATTGATAATGATAATGATATATATCTTACAACAAATTATGATGTTGCGATTAACTGGTCAGTTTATGATACTATTTATATAAATGATGAATATGTTACATCACTTGATAGTGAAAATATAGGTACAGTTGTAATAGAAAATAAGTATAAAAATAGTGAGATTGAAGTTAGACTTGAAAATAGTATGTCAAAACCAAAAGATAAAATTGATTTATATTATTTAGATATGAATTTATTTAATAAAATAATTAATAAATTAAAGAAAAATCAATTAAAAAATGTTACTGTTAAGAATAACACTGTAAGTGGTGATATTACTGTTCTAAAAGATAAGACATTATTTATGGCAATTCCATATGATAAGGGATGGAATGTATATGTAGATGGTAAAAAAGTAAAATATGAAAAAGTAGCAGGAGATTTTATTGGAATTAAACTTAATAAAGGAAATCATAAAATAAAGATGAAATATTATTCAGAAGGAATTGTACCTGGTGTTTTGATGTCTTTTGTTTCAATCGTACTTTTAATAACCTATAATGTATATATTAAAAAAAAATATTAAAAATAATAGTTAATATTTCTTTTTTATTGAAAAAAGTATTATTTTTTGGTACTATTTTTATAGTAGGTGATAATATGATGGTATTAAAAAAATGTTTATTTGTATTAATATTTTTTATATTTTCATTAAGTATAGTTCAAGCCAAGAGTGTAATACAAGTTATAAATCAAGGACAAGAGGCAAATTATAAAGTAGATACTAATTATGGATTTACTTTTAATATGAATAATGTAAGTACAACAAGTAGTAATTATCACTTAATTTTATCAGATAGAGATATAATAGATAAAAAGATATATTATGATAATAATATTGATTATAGTAAATGGAATTATTATTATTTAGATAATGAATCTGATTGTAAAGATAAAAAAATATATATTATGTATAATAATATTGGAATGTATAAAGGTAATGCTGTTAATCTAAAAATTACTTTAAATAATTGTGTATTTGGTTATTCTAATCCTGGTGATTCAAATAAAGAATTTATTTTAAAATCATATTTGTATAATGGTAATAAAATAAGAGCATTAAAGCCAAGTATTGGTTTTGATAAGGAGAGTATGAAAATAACATTAAATGGACTTAGATTTGCAACTTTAAAGTATGAGTTTATAGATGATAATGGGAAAAAAATAAACATTAAAGGATATGGAACGTTAAGTGATTTAGACCAGGGTAAAGCGTTTAAAATAAATTCTGGTATAGATAAAGCATATATTTATGAAAATTATGATTCTTCAAGACATTTAATGGCTAATACATTAACAACCGAAACAGATTTTACTAAAACTAGAATTTTAGAAAATGCGGTTCAATCTTCAAACTATGAAACTTATAGTGATTCCAATTATAAATATGCTTGGTCTACACTATTATTTAGTGGTAGCGAATTTGAGTTAACTTATTACTTGGGTAAGATAGATTATTTAAGGTCTTGGTGGGATAATCCCCTTGATTATGAGGGATTTGGTTCAGGAACATTTGAATTTATAACTCCTTCTTTAATTTCTTTTTCTATTGAAGACCCAGTAAATAGTTCTAATAAAATTGTTGTAGAAAAAAATGAATATTTCACTTATAAAATAACTCATAGAGTTCCTTATATTAATAAAGATAATATAAATATTTACAGTAAGTATAATATTATTGATAATCTTGAAGAATGTTTTGAAATAACAAAGGAAGATATTACAATTAAAAACGACGAGAATAAAGATGTTACTTCAAATTTTGATATTAATATTGTTAAAGAAGATGGTTTAAAAAAAGTATATATAAGTGCGAAAACAGATTTTTTAAATGATCCAAACTTTTATGGGCATGAGTATGTATTTATGATAAATACAAAAGTTAATGATTCAGAGATATTATCTAAATATAAGAATAAGAGTGCTAACGAGTATATTATATCGAATATAGCTATTTTAAATATTGATGATAATAGTAATTCATATACTAAAAAAACTAATAATGTTAATATAACTATTCCAATAAAAAAACAAATTGTATCAGTAGATAATACAAGTAAATATATATCAGTAATATTTGTAATTATAGGTATATCATTAATCTTTTGTGCGGTATTAATAGCTTTTTTATACAGGATAAGAAATATGAATATAAAGTAATCTTTGACACATATTTATATTTATTATATAATCAAGTTGGTGGTTATATGTATCATTTAGTTATAGCTAAAGATAAAGAGTGCAAAAAATATTTACCTATTAAATCAGGAGATTATAATTTTATATCAAAATATACAATCAGGTTTATGGATTCAAAAGAAATAAGAGAAAAAAACAAAAAAATAGTAAATGATTTTGAAGAAGTATTTCAAGATTATGGTGATATTGTTATAATTAATGATGAAAATAATAATAGAAGAATTAAAGTTCTTTATAAAAAAGATTATATAGTTGCGAAAAATTTGATGTTAAGTCAAAAATATATTCAACACTTAGTTGATAAAAACATAATTAATAATTTATCTGAATATGATTATAGAATTATTATGTTTAGAGATAATAAATCTTATAAAAAAAGTATTAAGGAAGTATTAAAAAAAAGAATAGATTATTATTTAGTTCTTTTAAGTATTGTAAAAAAATATGATGAATATAGAAAAATGTATCCAAAACTACCAAGTAAAAAGGAAATATATGATGCATATATAGAAGATAATAAAAAAAATAATAGTACTAAATTAAGTGTTAATGATGATATTAATTATGATACTGATAATGAATATTTTGATAAAGTATACAGTTTATATCAATATGGATTATTAGATGAAGTGTTGAATACTTATTCTCTTGATGATTTATATAGTAACTTGAAAGATGATGAGTTAGATGCAATAGGATTGAATGGTTACCATAGGTAATCATTTTTGTTTACAATTTAGTTATAATTTGTTATAATTCTTTGTAGTGAATTAAAGGAGAGTGTTTTTATGACAACTGTTGATTTAGCTAATTTAATATTTCCAAATATTACTAAGACTATAGAAGATATTGAAAAAATGTATCCTAAAAGGGAAGTTGATGGTGAGGTTACTCGTTTTGCTCCTTCTCCAACAGGATTTATGCATATAGGGGGATGCTATCAAGCGATAACTGATTATTTGATAGCTAAAAATACTAATGGAATATTCTATTTAAGAAACGAAGATACAGATAAGGCACGTGAAAAAGAAGATGCAGTTAAAGTTATAATGGATATATTAAATTATTATAATATTGTTCCAGATGAATATGAATATAACGATGAAGTAGTAGGTAATTATGGGCCATATATTCAAAGTAAGCGTAAAGAGATATATCATGTATTTATTAAACATTTAATTAGCATAGGAAGAGCTTATCCATGTTTTTGTACAGCCGATGAATTATCTCATCTAAGAGAAAAACAAGAAGGTATGAAGGTTAGAACTGGATATTACGGTAGATTTAGTAAGTGTCGTAAGATTAGTGTAGATGAAGCATATAATCGTATTAAAAATGGTGAAAAGTTTGTTATACGTTTTAAATCTAAAGGAGATTTTGAAAACAAGATTTGGTATGATGATCTTGCTAAAGGTAGACTTCATTTAAGTGAAAATGATATTGATGATGTAATTATGAAGAGTGATAATATGCTTCCAACTTATCACTTTGCGCATGTAGTTGATGATCATTTGATGCATACAACAATTGTTGTTCGTGGTGAGGAATGGTTACCTAGTGTAACCAAACATTTAGAAATGTTTGCTTCATTTGGTTTTGAGGCACCTAAATATATTCATACGCCATTAATTCAAAAAAAAGAAGATGGAAAGCTTCGCAAAATTAGTAAAAGAAAAGATCCTGAAGCTAATATGGAGTACTTTAAAGAAAAAGGTTATCCTAAAAGTGCAGTAGTTGAATCATTACTTACTATCATTAATTCTAATTATGAAGAGTGGAGGGATAATAATCCTAACCTACCTTTTACTGAGTTTAAGTTTGATCCTAAAAAGATGAGTTCATCAGGTGCATTATATGATTTAATGAAACTAGAAGATATTTCAAAAAACATTGTATCACGCATGAATAAAGATGAATTATATAATGAGTCTTATGCATGGGCATGTATTTATGATAAAAGATTAAAAGAGTTAATAGATAGTGATGTAGAATATTATAAAAGTATTATTAATATTGAAAGAGAGCAGGCTAAGCCTCGTAAAGATATAGCTAAATACTCAGATATATATGATTTAATATATTATATGTATGATAACTTATTTGAACCAGATTATGAGTGGATGAAAATTACTGATAAGAGTGAGATAAAAAATATTATTAATACTTATATTAATGATTATTATGATATTAATGATGATAAAGATACTTGGTTTAATAAGATTAAAGAATTAGCCGAATCTTTAGGTTATGCAGCAAATATGAAAGATTATAAGAAAAATCCTGATAGCTACAAAGGAAATGTTGCTGATATTGCGACTGTTATTAGAGTTGCGCTAACTGGCAAAAAAAATACTCCAGATTTATATGAAATATTAAAGTTGTTTAATGTTGATAGAATAAAAAATAGATTTAGTAAAATAGATTAAGTCTATTTTTTTAACTTTTCATCTAAATAGTTTAAAAATTGTTCATAGAGATTTAAAGTAAAGTTATCTCCTATATTCCTAATTTTACTTTTTAAATTAAGTGGATTCAAATTTTTTGAAAAATTTTTATTAAAATCCTTTGTAAATTAATTAATTAATGATATAATTTTCATATGGTTATTACCTGCTTTCTATTGTTTTCTAACAACTCAATTATAAAGCATTTTTTAGGTAATAACCATTTTTGTTTGTTTATAATGGATATTCTATCAAATATCCCCACTTTAGAAACACTATCCTCATTTTAGATGAAATTGACATTTTTTAAATAAAGTGGTAGTATATCACTTGCAAAAAAGGGAGGTTTGCTATGTTTAATAAGAAACGTAAGGATTTTAGTGATGCTACGCAGGAGAAATTAAAGACAAATTATTATAATTTAATAAAAAAAGAAATTAGTAATAAGAATAAAAACAAGGAAATTGTTGCTTTATGTAATAGGCAATTAATTCATGTTGAAAGAGCTCTTAATGATATAATTGAGAAAATTAAGGTTGTAATTGCAGATTTAAAAGTGTATGATGCACGAATGAATGATGTAGATAGGAAACTTGTAATTATTGAAAATGATTACAAAGATGCGTCACATGACAGAAAAAAGTTATCATTTGATTTATCAAATAGTATTATTAATGAGGATGAATTTTTAGAAAAAAGTTTAAAAATTGATAGTTTTTTAAAAAAGAATAAATTTGCCCATAAAAAGAATATTGACATTTTATGCAAACTTAATTATGAAAGGCAAGCTCTCGAGACTGAATATAAGGCTTTAGTTAATAAAAAAAAGGAATTAGTTGAAAAAAGAGAAAATGCGCAAAGAAATAAAAAAATTGCAATTAAAAATATTAAAGCTTGTGATACTAATATAAATGTGTTAACTAATGCTACAAGCAAAATTGATGAGTTATCATTTAATAATGTAACATCTGTATTAGAAAAAGATGTTACTCCAAAGCTAAAATCTATGAAGAAAACAAAATAAAAAGATAGGTATAATATAATACTTATCTTTTTTATACTGTATAGTAAATTAAAATAGACAATGCACAAGCAATAACAACTAAAATAATATATTTCATCATATATTTTAACATTTTATATCAACCTCAATTCAATCTCACTATAAAATTTATGTTTAGGATCTATTCTATCATAAAATAGAATTCCATTTAAATGATCAATTTCATGTTGAAAGGCTATTGAAAGTTCATCACGTGCTCTTATTACGATTTTATTTCCGTCAAGATCATATCCTTCAATTCTAACTCTGGCATATCTTTTTACATGTCCTTCTATTTCCCTATTTACACTAAGGCAACCTTCACCAGCTTCAGCTGCTATCATTTCACTAGAATAACTTATTATTTTAGGGTTTACAACGACATAATTATCAAATTTACCCTCATCAATTTCGTGAACTATAACGATAATTCTTTCATTAATTCCAAGTTGTGGAAATGCAAGACCCATACCAGGTCTTAAATTATATTTTTCAGCTAACTCTTCTATTTGACTGTATGTTAATTCATCAATAATCTGTTTTACTAAATCTTTATACTTTTTACTAATTGGAAATTTGACATCAACACTTACTTTGCGCAATGACTTTTCTTTTTCATCCAATATATTTAATTTTTTAAACATAAAACCACCGAAAACATTATAACATACAATTAAAAAAAATAAAAATCAATAATGGTTATAATTCTTATAATATTAATAGATATATGTCAAATATTTATAAATTTATATTGAGCAAATCTTGATTTAAAAAATCAATTATTTGTGTAAACACTATCCAATATGTAAACACTATCCAATATGTAAATCTTTGTTGACAATGTTATCAGGCTGTGATATACTTAACGTATAATAGCTAGGGTAATGATATGGCTGGAGGGTGATGACATGGCTAGCTCTGCTGTTCAAAACATTAATTTACGTAATACTAATGCATTAAATATAAAAAATTATAATAATTCTAAAACGAAAAATGAAGAATTTATAATGCCTCAAACTCAGGATTATGAGGATTTAGATTATAATACAGATGTATTTGATCCTGGTGTACAAAGAAATAAAGATATTATAGATTTTATAGAGAATCATATTAAAATGACATATGTTGATGCTGGATTGAGAAATGTAAATAGAGATAAAATTTTAAAAAAAAATATACATAATCCACATAACATATTTGTAGTGGCACAAATTGGCGGTAATGCATTAAATAGAAGAGGTAACTTTTTTATAGAACATGATCAAAGCGACTATATTACTCATATGAAAAAATATAAAAAAGCGAGAAAAGATTATGCAAAAAAGTATGATTATGACAATAAAGATTATAAAAGCATTAGAGACTCTAGTGATAAGTTCGGTGTAAAGGATGCAATTAATTATAAACACGGTAAAAAAAGTATGCGACAAGAACTTAAAGATAATAAAAAAAATAGTAAGTTAAAGGATTTAGTTAAAGAAGGAAGAAATGTTAATGTAGTTCGTGGAGATTCAGATTACATACCTGGTTTTAGGCCTAAAAAAAGTTGGTACACAATTGCAGGTGGTGGTTTATGGGAAGTAGAAGAAGATCAGAAGGATTATTTGGGCGGAAGTATAAAATCAGATGATTATAATGAAAATGAAGGAATGTCTGTAGGAGTTGGAGCTTATGAGTTATCTGATGGTCATGCAGAATTTAACTTATTGCAAGCTGAAGGACACGTAAAAAAAGATTGGCATGATGAACTGGGAACTACTACTTTTAATTTAAGAGGAGAAGCAGACTTTCTTCACGCAGAAGCTAATGGTAATTGGGAAATTGGACCGTCTAATATTAATATAGGTGCAAACGTTGAAGCTTCCGTAGTTCATGTTGAAGGCGAAGCAGGATTTGCTAGAACAGCTGAGATTAATGGTAAAAGTTATGAAGTAGCTTCTGCAGGAATCAATGGTGAAGCAAATGCTTTAGCTGCAGATGCTTCAGCTTCTGGGTCTTTCGGAGTTTATAAAGATGAAAATGGGAAGTGGAAAGTAGATGCAGGTGTTAAGTTGGAAGCGAATGCAGAGCTATGTAGTGCAGGAGGAAGTGCGAATATTAATTTAGGTGGACTTGGAATACAAGCTGCTGGAAAAGTTAAAATTGGAGCTGGGGCTCAATTCAATGCTGGACTTGTAGATGGTAAATTTAATTTTAAAATAGGACTAGCACTTGGTATTGGTTTTGAATTTGGTTTTTCTATCGATGTATCTGGTGCTGTTAATAATGTTAAAAATTTAGCCGAAGAAGCTCTTGGCGCCATTGGCTCATTTGGAACCAATATTTTTGGATCTTTATTTGGATGATATGGAAGGTGTATAATTTATGAAAAATATTTCTTTATTACCAATAGGTAGTTTAGTTTCTTTGAAAAAAGGAACGAGGAAACTTATGATAATTGGTGTTAATCAAATTTCAAGTGAAAATAAAAAAATATATGAATATAGTGCCTGCCTTTATCCTTATGGCTATTTAAATTCTGATGAGTTATTTATGTTTAATAATGATAATATTGAAAAAGTATATCATTTGGGATTTGCTGATAAGGAATTAGAAGAATATTATGAAGATGTTTTATGGGCTATGAAAAAGAGTGGTGAAAAAAATGAATGATAAATATTTACCAATAGGAACTGTTGTAAAATTAAATGGTACAGATAAAAAGTTTTTTATAATAGGGTATGGTGCAACTGATCCAAGTAAGCCAGGGGAAAGATATGATTACATTGGATATACATATCCGGAAGGTTTTTTAACCAAAGAAAAAAATTATGTTTTTAATTCAGATGATATAAAATTGATTTATTATAATGGATATAAGGATAAAAAATATAAAGAAATGTTAGAAGTTGTAGCTAAAAAGGAGAAAAAACAATGAAAAATGGGAAAATGAATTTAAATAATCACGAGGTTATAGATACATTTTATATGACAGATAAACAAATAAAAGATTTTAAAAAGAAAGCAAAAAAAAATGATTTTGGGAAGAACATAAAAAGATTTCTTATATGTTGTGCTTCTATGATTGTATATGGATCTATTCCTGCAATTTTTGAAATACCTAGAAATGATATTTTTGCAGAAATTGCTTTAGACGGTCCATTATTAGCACTTGGAGTAGTTGGATTTGCATCATTTTTTAAGGCAGTGAAGCCAGATATATTTCATAAAAAGGAAAATAAAGACTATGATGATTATGATGATGATTATGATGATGATTATGATGATGATTATGAAGTAGGTGGAAAAAAGAAATGAATATAGAAAAAGGGCAATATATAAGTAATGGTGAAAACGATTTATATGTTTATGATGTAAAAATGTTTAATGGAGATTGGTACGCTTTTCTTGTAGATGAAGAAAGTGAATGTGGATATTTTTGTAAGTTAATTAGAAAAGATGATGGGTGGATATTTGAAAGAGTAAAATCTGATAATCTTGCAAAAGAGTTAATTGTAGAATTTTCAGAAATAAAAGAAATTGTTAAAAATGGAGGAATTGATGAGTTTTGATTTAGAAAACGATTGGTTACCGGTTGGCTCTGTTGTTTCAATTAGGTTCAATGAAAACAAATTTATGATTATTGGATATTCTCCTATAAATAGTAAAACAAAAAAACCTTATGATTACTATGCTGTAGTTTATCCTTATGGATTTTCATCACATCAAGAGACAATTGTATTTAATAAAGAAGTTGTAAAAAAAATATATCATATTGGATATATGACAGATGATTATAATAGTTATATCAAAATGGTTGATGATGAATTGAAAAAATACAAGGTAAACAATAATTAAAACACTATCAAAAAAATGATAGTGTTTTCTTATTAATTATTAAAGTTATTTCCGCCCCAAGTGCGTGCACCAATTACAATTACTAAAAGAATAAATAATACTAGGATTATAGCTGCACCGTAACCTGTAGAGTATCCTCCTTGGTTACAACAACCATATCCTGGTGCTCCACCATAGCCTTGGTATCCACCATAGTAATACATATAATACCTCCTATCTATTCAATATATTGTATTACATAATTATTAATTTGCTCATCAAAAATACCTATTTTGATTTGTTGTAAAACAAAATAATATATGTTAAAATTAAAATAGGTGGTAAAATGAGAAAGACACTAAAAGATATGGATAAAGTTATATTATTTATTACTATTTTACTTAGTTTGTATGGACTTTTTAATATTGTTACTGCATCAAGTAGAGAAGCAGTTATTCATTTAGACAAGTCATTATATTATTATTTTTATAGGCATTTAGCTATTCTTGTTATATCGTTTGTTGCAAGTGTAATAGTAATTAATATCCCTTTAAAACGGTATTATAATTTTATACCAATTCTATTTTTTGGAATACTATTTTTAAATGCTTTTTTAATATTTCAAGGTGGAACTACTAGAGGTGCAGCAAACTGGATTCAGCTTGGCTTTTTTAATTTGCAGCCTAGTGAACTGGCAAAGCCAATTATGATAGTTACATTATCATTTATGCTTGAGAAGTTTAATAAAGTTTTAGTTAGTGAAAAAGTAAGTCACTTAAAGTACTTAATTATTATATTATTAATTGGTATTCCATTAATACTACTTGTATGTTTGCAAAAGGATTTAGGAACGGCAGCAATATTAGCAGTTATATATTTTGTAATATATTTAACTAGTCCAATTACATCAAATGATAAGTTTAAAACAATTGTTATTGGTATTATATTAATGTTTATAGGAATTCTTGGAATATTTATTATTAAAGGGAATCCACTTACTAAAGCTCAGTTATCAAGATTTGATTATCGTAATCCATGTGCTAATTATTCTACAACAGGATATCAGATTTGTAATGCTTTTATAGCTATTAATAAAGGTAATGTATTTGGGCTTGGAATAGGAAAGAGTACACAAAAGTATTCTTATATACCAGAACCTCATACTGATATGGTATTTTCTATAATTTCTGAAGAGAACGGTCTTATTGGGGGAAGCATTATATTTTTAAACTATATTATACTTATATATAGAATACTTAGACTTTCTAGAATGACTAACTCTATAAAAAATAAGTATACTTGTATTGGAGTTGCAACATACATATTTATGCATATTGCAATCAACTTAGGAGGGTTATTTGGCCTTATTCCTTTAACTGGTGTACCACTTCCATTTTTATCCTATGGAGGTAGTTTTACATTATCATTATTAATATCTATTGCACTAGTACAAAGAGTAAGTATTGAAACTGGAAAGTAGGTTATAATAGATATGTGGTTATTTAAAAAAAAGAATACTAAAGATATTCTTTCTAAGGAACTGGACTATTCACTTATTAATGAATTAAGCAATACTATGAAAGAAATATTAGATAATGAATTAAAATGTGGTAATAAAATCAAAGAAATATATAAGGGTAGATTTACAAATATACCTGATGATTCAATTTTTATTTTTTTAGAGTATCCATTTAAAGCAGAAATAAAAAATGATTTAGAAAGTGTAGTTTATAGAAATATAAATGATAGACATTATTGGAAAGCTGAGTATAATGATACAGTTAATAATCAAACTATAGTTTGTCCGTTTGAAAAATAGTTTAAGGAGACGATTATAATGGATGAATATTTTAAAGATTAATAATGAAAGAAGGTAAAAAATATGTTTTTTAATAAAAAAGCAAAACAAAATGCAATAAATAATTATGTAAATGATGATATAAATGATAGTGCTTATGGAGGATTTATGGTATCAAAGAATGTATGTGCAAATAGGCCTATAAGATATACGTATAGAGAGAAAAGTTCAAATGAGAGCTTAAATGGTTGGACAATATATTCATGTGATGATACACAGGAATATGTTAATAATCCAGATAACTTTATGATTTTATCTGCAACATCGATTAATAAAATTAATCCATTGATACTTAAAATATTTGATGCACCATATGGTACAGATTTATGTTGGATGTATGATAAAAAAGGCAATTTTACAGGTTTTTATGATTTAAAAAATGATAAAGATACTACATTAGAAGAAATATTAAAAAATTAGGTGATGACATTTTGAAAGAAAAAGAATTAAAACAGGATTTAAGTGATTTAGGAGAAAGACCAGGATCTGTATTTGTTATTCGTTTACTTATGGGTAAGCCTTGTGATATGCCAAATCGAGATAATATGATAGAAATAATGAATAAGCACCTTGAAAATGTTGAATGTATGCATTATGATAAAAAAGTGGTAGATTTTGTATCTAAAAAATATCTAATTAAGAATGAAAAAGAAATTGATCTTCCCGTACATCTTTTAATATCAGAGTGTGTAGAAATTAACGAACCAATTATGGACGATATTGCGAAAACACAATTATGGGATGTTGAAAATGGAATAGATATCTTAGATAGTTGTAATTATCAAGTAGTTGCAACAGACTTTTTAGCTGACTTTTTAAATTATAAAGTTAGAGCTAACATGTTAGTTGAATATATTGAAGCTTTAGTTGAATTATATCCAACATGTAAAGCAGTAGTATTTGATACATCAAAAAAAATGTTAAAAAGGGAAGATATAGTAAATTGTAAGATATCTAAAGAACATCGCTTTATTCATTATGCTGTTAATATGAGATACTTTAATATTACTGGAACAAATGATATGCTGGTTGATACATTAGGTATGAGTACACTTTTTATGCCCGATTTACAGTATCATTTTCATGCCATTAATCCAGATCAAATTATAAATCATGCATATAGTTTTCTTAAATATATATTTGATAATGATAATCCAATAAAAAATGGGGATACAATTGATGGATTGAAAAATAAAGATAGTAATAATATTACAAAATGGAAGTTACAATATGAAGATTCGCTAATACAACCTATTCGAGAAGTTATTGATGTTAATACTTTAGAGTATGCGTCAGGAAATAGATAAAGGAGATAATGATATGAATAAAGATGAATATTTGATTAATTTACAGCAGGAATATCAAATAGATAAGAAAAAAATTAAAAAAAAGCATGTAAATTATCTTTTAAAAGATTTTTATAAAATATTAATTTTAATATTAGTTTTCTTTTTCTTTTCAATTGTAAGGTGGAAGAATGATGTAAAACAATTAGATTGGATTTTGGGATTCCTAGCAAGATTATCCATAATATTAGTGGGTATTATGGTTTTAATCTTTTTAGCGACAGTTTTTTTGACATTTCGAAATTTGTTTTATGCTAAAAAAATATATAAATATTTAAGTGAGCAAAAACATTTTGAATATGATAATGTTAATATGCCTAAAGAAGTTTTTGACTTTAGTTTAACATTCGCCGGGTTTATGGCAATGTATGTAAGAATTAATAGTAAGATTTACTATTTTGAAGCACAATTAAAAAAAATTCCTGATTTAGACGAAAAGGCAGAAATTGGAGACTGTTATATTAATTTTTCTGATGCTATGAGTTTAGAACAATTTTTGAATTATGAAATTGATGGTATTAAAATTAGAGATATTACTAATTTTGAATTGTTGTCAGTTAATAATCGCAGCCCTAAAGATTTTATTAATGAATTTAATAAATATAGTAAAAAGAATAAATAGTAAAATTATTAGATAGGAAAGATAATGATATGAAAAATTTTAAAGAAAAATTAGAATTAATAAGTAAAATTTATTTTGAACAAGATAATAAAAATATTTTAAAAAAAGATAAAATAGTTTCAATTGAGAAAAAATTAAATATTAGTATACCAGAACCATTACAAGTGTTTTATATAATGTTTGGGAACAAAACAGATTTTTTAGAATGTTTGTATAGCATTATTTCACCAGAAAAGTTAGAAGTTAAAAATGATATATTAACACTTGCTGTTGAAAATCAAGGAGTTTGTAGTTATGGATTAAATGTAAAAAATCAAAAGATAGTTTATTTTACTGATGACTATAAGGAAGAGATTAATTTAGATATTAAAGATTTTATTTTATATTTGTTAGCTATACAAGGGACAGGCTTTTTAAACTGTATTGTACAAACTGATACATCATGCCTAGATATATTAAACAAAAATTTTATTAAAATGTCAGAAATTGATGGTAATTATTGTGTTTATTGTTATACTGATAAAGCAATAGGGTTTGTATCTGAAAATGATATATTTTTGTCAGCTCAAGATGATGAAATTGTAAACGATATAGAAGAAAAATATGGATTTCAATTTGATTGGTGCTAAAATAGTTTTATAAATGAAAAAAAGGAGAAACAAAATATGAATATTGAATATCTTAATAAATTAAATGAAGTAGATAATATATATGATGCTAAGATTACAGAAGATGAAAAAGTAGTATTTACATCTAAATTAAAAACGTTTGGTACAGAAAAACAACAAAATCTTGGAATAGATGCAAAACTAACTATGACTAATAAAAACATTTTTATAGATAATGGTTCTGTTACTTTTAAAATAAATATTTTAGATGACATTGTTGACTGTAGAAAAGAAGAAAATAAGTTCTTATTTATAAAGAATACTTATTTTAGAATTAATTTAAATAAAGTAGTAGTATTTAATGAAGGTAAAATAAAATTTAATGGTTATGTACTTTATTTTGATAAAATGGCTACTTGTCAATTTGAAGAAATAATTAATAATTTATTTATGTATAAGTAGTATATTAATTGGGAGGCTAAATGAATAAAGTAATACTTAAAATAAAAGAAATAATTAATAACGGTATAAACCAATATCTTCCTAATGTAAAAAATAAGGATTTAGAAGATAATGGTGCAATATACTATATGAATGGTAACAATGGTACTGAATTTGATTGGTATGTAAATCAGAAGTTATCTAATTTTATGGTGTTTTATAATGATAAAGATAATTTAGGAGCAGTGAAATTAATTATTCATAGTAACTGTAGCATATATTTATATATTTATGATGAAAGAGGTAAACATCTTTTTAAAGAAATAAAAGACACTATTGATGTCAATTCTGATGAATTATTTAAATTAGCTATAGCACTTAAAAATGAAGCAGATGATAAACGCATATTTGATGGTGACATATCAAAAATAGATACAGATATTGAAATAACTAATGAAATGATTTCTGAATTTAAAAGTCACGAATCTTATTATGATAATATAAAGAAGCGTAAAGAGTTATTAAATAAGATGGCATATGTATCAAAAAGAATTATTGATGATAACTATAAGATTGGTTATATGCATAGAGAAGAACCATTAAATAATGAAGATAGTGGATGGTCATTTGTTGCAGGTGATGAATCTGATGATTATATAAACAATAGTGATAACATTGCCTTAATAAGATTATATGATGTTATTTTATTAGAGCCTAGTATTGAAGAATATTTAGAATATGATATTGGAACAACGATTATTAGGACATCTAGTAATGTGTTTGAAATAGATAATAAGGATAAAGAAATATTTGTTGAGAGGTGGAACAACTAATTATGAATTTTGATAAATTAAGGGAAGAGATTAATAACTTGAATATTGAATCACAAGAAGAATTAAAAAATATAGTTGACAATATTGATATTAGTCCTGAAAACTTAGATTTATGGATAGATGATATTTTTAGTGATGAAATAGATGATCTTGATTTTGAAAAGTTACCATATGTAATTGAAGAATTATATAAATCTGATGATAAATTTAAGTTTATGCTATGTTGTATGTTAATTGAATCTACTTGTGAATATTTACCATTTATACCTAATTTAGAAGAGTATCCTCTGTTTAAAGAAAAATTTAAAACATTAAAACACACATTAATAACAGTATATGAACATGTTGACAATGGTATTGCTAATTGTATGGCACTTATTATATTAAATAATGATCCTGAGTTTAAAATGTTTAATGATGATGAGAAAGATAATATAGCTAATAATACAGTTAGAAAATTAACAGATATTATTAATTATATAAAGAATAATGAAGCAATAGATGATTCAGTTTATGCAGATTTAGAAATAATTATAGATTTATCAATACATTTGGATGATAAAAGAATAGATGAACTAATAAAAGAATTATCGAAACTTAATTTAAACTTTGAATGTAAATTATTTATTGCAAAATACAAATTAGTTAATAATTTAGACGTTAATTCAAATGAAATAGATGAACTTTTAAAAAGTGAAAAAAACTTATATAGAGTAATTTCTATATTTGAAAATGCAAATGTACTTAATAAAATATCCCTTGATAAAATAACACAGGAAGATATTGCAAAATCACAAATGATTGATTGGCTTATGTATCCAACTGAATTAGGAAATAAACCAGATAATATAGAACTTATTGATAAATTAGAGTATGATGGGCTTATCTATTATATTTACAGGTTTAAAAGTAATAGTTTTAGAGTTAAAGAGTACATGCTAGGTGTATCAGGGGGATATGAAAAGGATAAAATTACTTCTAGAAATAGCGGTAATACATTTAGTGAATTTGAAGAGGTAAAGGATAATTATAAGAATCAAGCAATAAAACTTATTGAAATAATTAATAATCATTGGAAAAATAGAGAAAAATAATTAAGAGGGGAGAAATAATGACAGTAGTAGATAGAAATAAAAATGATATTGCATATAAAAAAAGTACTTGTATCCATTTTACAACAAGTAAAATAATTAAAAGCAAGATACAATATAATAGGAGGAATGAATTTGTTTGATAAATTTTTAAAATATGTTAATTATGATAATGGTGTAAAATGTAATTCTATTGATGAATTTCTTGAAAATACATCAGGGAAATCTTTCTTAAATGGATTATATACCATATTTAAGAAAGAAGATATTGAAAAATGGAACGGTATTGTCGGTGAGTATTTTTCAAATTATAAAGGTGGTTTTTCAGTATTTTCATATGATTGGATAGGAAAAATTTATGCTATTGAAAACAATTCAAAGATGATAATTATGTTTGATCCTGAAGAACACGAATGTTACGCTACTGATATGGATATTGTTAAATTTCATGAAGAAATTGTAAATAATACTGACGGTATATTTTCATCAAATTATTTTCATCAATGGTTAGAGAAGAATAACAATAAAATAATAAAGTATGGTGAATGTGTTGGATTTAAAGTTCCTTTATCTTTAGGAGGTAAAGATGAACTTGATAATTTAGAAGAAATTGATATGGATGTTTATTGGACAATAACATTAGATATTAATAATGCTGTGAAAGTAGAATAAATATGTTGGATAAAATAAAAAAATGACAATATGATTATTCTATGATAATGTCTTCGATTAAAAAATTAAAACTAGAACTTATTGAAATTATTAATAATCATTGGAAAAATAGAGAAAAATAATTAAGAGGGGAGAAATAATGACAGTAGTAGATAGAAATAAAATTGATATTGCATATACAGAAGATAATAAATATATATTAGCGATATTTGATCATTTAGAATGGAACTTTGCTACAAGACAAGAACATGCATATATTTTACAAGATAAAATAAATGATTATCTAGATTATATTACAAGTGAGCAAGCCGAGAAAGCAAAGCCAGGTTTACGTCCAGTTATAAGAATAATTGCAAAATATCCATATAGTAAGTATTGTATTGAATTTCTTGAAAGAATAAAAAAATTTATAAAAGAAAAAGATGATATTTGTGATATCGAATGGACACACTCAGAAGATGAAGGACCATTTGATGATGGTTTTAGTGATGATTATGTCTTTGAACCTGATAAAATCTATCCAAGAATAAAAAAGAATTATTCAAAGAAACCATTGAAAGAAGTTTCATTAATGAATATAGATAATAACCAACCAGATTATCCAGATAATTTAGTTTTATTTAGATATTGGGATAGTTTTATAGGGTTAATAATGGTAGATTTAGGGGATAAATTTGGGTATTTTACATATGATATGATGCCAAAAAATATGACACCAGAAAAATTACAAGAAATTGCATTCAATAATTTAATTAAAAATATACAATTTAGATGGATTGAATTAAATGAGCCAGGAATTTTCGGAATCATGGCTGGTGGAGATTTTGAAGCGGAAAGCATCTTATTAGGAATATGGGATGATTTGGCAAAACAATTAGATGATGACATTATCATTAGTATCCCTACTAAAGATTTAGTATTCTTTACAAAATTAAACGATAAAAAATTAAGAAATAAAATGATTAATAAATCAAGAGATAATTTTAACAGGAACATAAAAGAAAATTCTAATCTTATATTTTGCAAAGATATATTCGTTTATTCAAGAGAAAGTAAAAAGATAAGTGTAAGTAGTAAATATAGTCTGTAGTAGTGGAGAAGTTTATGAGTTATAAATTTATTTAATAGATGATAATAGATTATTATATACAGAAGGTAAAGAATCATTTGACTATCCAAATGCTATAGATAATGTCCTAATTTAAGGAATTAAAACTATAACAAGTAATAGAACTTATTGAAATAATTAATAATCATTGGAAAAAATAGAAACAATTGATTAAGATTGGAGAAATATTAATATGGGAATATTTGATAAATTTAAAAAAGATAAAAATAATAAAGAGGTAAATGAAAATAATATGTTAGGTTGGGATGCAATTACTAAAGAATGTGAAAGAAGATATAAAGGTCAAAATCCACAACACTTTGGAACATTAATAAAGTGGAATTTTGGTGGTAATGATCCGTTAGATGGAATAAGTATTTATGATGGTGGAGATTACTTTCATTTTGTAACATATGGTCTTTCTGAATTGTATGAAAAAGAAAGTGAAAATAAAGATATAAGTGGTTATGGTATGGAATTTACTTTTAAACTTAAGAAAGATAATTATGAAAATGAAGAGGATGAAATAAAATGCATTTGTAATATTTTGCAATCAATTGCGAGACTTACTTTTACAAAAGGAGAAATATTTAAGCCTTATGAATTTTTATACACTGGGCAAACTCAAGGAATTGATGCAAAAATGAAGTCTAATATCACAGGTTTTATAACAATACCAGATACTGATTTTAATCCAATAGATACTCCAAATGGTAAATTAATATTTGTAGAATTTATTGGGGTTACAAATGATGAATTATTAGCTGTAAAGGATAAAAATATTGATGTTAAATCACTGTATGAGAAAATTGGTAGTGATATAACAAATTACAATAGAAAGTCAGTATTTTAGAAAGGATAGTTATTATGGCAGTTGATCAATTAGATAAAATAGATTAATAGATTTAATGTATATTGAAGATAATGAAATAGTTCTAGAAATATTAGATCATTTAAATTGGGAGTAAGATTTTTTAGAAGAGCATTGAAAAATTTTAACTGCAAAAATAGATAGTTATGTTGGATATCTATATTCTGGACAGTTAGATGAAAAGTATTTGAAAAAGTTTAAAGAATTGCTTAAGGAATATGGTTATAATATGGCATGGATGTTATATAAATATGATGATAATGTAAAAAGATATTAAATAGTGGTTGACTATGGAACAATAAAATAATGAATATAGATTAATTATAGGAAATATATGACTGCTGAAGAATTTGCAAAAAAATGCTATCTAAAGAAAATATGCAAAAAATATATTTTGACAAAGTCAAAGAAACATATGTAGGAGAACAAATAAAAAATTAGTTTCTAAAGGTATTTCAACTGATGAAGCTAAAGAATTAATTGATTCAGTTATTAATGAAACAGTTTTATACAGTATTATTAGAATCAGATGAAGAAAAATCATTAGGTGATGTACAAATTCAATATGAATTATTCGATGAAAATGATAATTTAATTGAAAGTATTGAAGAATATGCATATGAATTTTTATGTCAGAGGAGGCATGAATAATGTTACAAGATGTGAATAAAGTTGACTTATTAACAACATTTAAAGATAATACTAATTTATTATGTTTAGGTATCAGTGATGCTGTACAATGGGACCATCACATAGAAGAACATTTATATTTGTTACAAGAAAAACTAAATAACTATGTAACATATATAATGAACGGTGGATATAAACAAGCTACAAATAATAAAGAATATTCTGAATTTATGATCAAAATAAATTTAGCAAACAAACCAAAGCAAGAATTCTATAGTTTTGTAGAAAAATATTCAGAATGGATAAAAAATAATAAATTTCCTATAAGGATAGAATTTGAAATTATTAAAATGAAATAAATTGGAGAATAATGAATTATAATAAATATAGTTTGTAATAGAAGGTGGATACATGAAAACGGATTTATTTTTTGAAGATATTAAAAATAAAGATAATATATTTATAATTGAAAATGTAGATAATAAAGTAAAAGAGGAATTTGAAAAAAAATATTCACAATATAAAGACAAATTCTTTTATGAACAATTTATAAGATGTGGTGGAATAGTAGTAGATAATTGGATTAGATTGTATGGATGTGGAGAGTTAAATGTTACTTTAAAAAATGATAACTATAATAGTTCAAAAAGTGTTGATATATTAATTGGAGAAGATATATTAGGTGGCTTGTTTGGATTAAAAGATGGTTATGTATATTATTTTGCTCCAGATACTAATGAATGGGAGAATTTAGAAGTATATTATACACAATTTATAGATTGGTTAATTAATAAAATAGATGATGTTAGTAAATTTTATGAATTATATAGATGGAATAATTGGAAAGAAGATTGTAAGAGTTTAAAACTAACAGAAGGATATCATTTTTATCCATTATTACAATCAAGTTATGATATAGAAAAAAGAGATAGAAAAATAGTTCCAATAGATGAATTAATAAGATTTAACATAAACTTTAAATCAATGCAGAATAGATAAGTGTTTATGTAAAATAAAGGTGAAAAAAAATGAGTGAAATAGATTTAAATAAATTAGAATATGTTGAAGATGAAGGATTTCAAGGAGAAATTGTAGTTGATTTTTTAGGAACAACTGTAAAGCCAATTTTAATTATTCAGACTGAAGATGATAAGATAGATGATATACAGTATGAAAGTTATAATAAACTTATTGAAAATTGGGATAAAATACAACTCGATGTTATCGAAAAAGTTTTGGATTATTATAATGATGAAGAAAAAGGTTCTTATGGGCCAGATGATAAAGAAGAGTTTGATAGATGGTGGCCAGAGATTAATACTACAAGTGAAATGGAAAAACAAATTGAATTAGATGGAATTATTATTCCTTATGCAAGTATGATGGATGATGTATATTCAGGTAGATGTGTGTATCTTACATTTAGTAAAAAATATGGAGAAGATATAGATGATAATGGTATAGGTGTACAAATAATTAATGAAGAAATTAAAAAAATAGGTTATAAAGATATAGCTTTTTAGAAAAGGTAGGATAATTATGAATTTTAAAACGCTTGAAGGAGCAATGGAGATATTTAAAAGTTTAGATTGTATAGGAAATGAAAATTGTATTTTTGTAACATTTAAAAATACTAATAGAGAGGGATTTAAATATGGAGCACTAGGCGCAGTTGGTGGAGTAGTTGGTGCAGCAGCTTCATTTTCAAATGGTATGCTTGAAGGTATACAAGGTTTTGATGGTATGCTTATTAATCTAACAGAAACGGGATTAGGTATAATACCATTAAAGAGTAAGAAAATTCAATTAACACTTAAAATTGATAATATGGAACCACTATTGGATAGATTTGTTTTTGTTGCAAATGAAAATATTGATTCAATTATTATTAAGAATTTTAGTTTCTTAAATAAGAAGACTAAAAAGGTAAAAATTAAACTAAAAGATGGTATGGTTTTACATCAATTAGCTCGTGTAGTTGAAAAATCAATTCCATATCAAGAAGGAAATTTTTCTAGATTTATGGATAAATGTAAAAACGGTAAAATAGAACAAGGTGTAAATAATGGACAGGCTTTAAATAATAATCAGCAAGTAGTAACTAATTCTGAACAAGTAAATAATAATATAAGGCAGGAACAAAATTTAATTAATAATAATCAGGAAAAAGAGAAATTTGCTAATATGGCAATTAATTTGTTAGTATCAAATAATATTATATCTGATTATAATGGTATAGGCTGTGAATATGGATATCTTTATTTGATTGAAGGCCATGGCTATGAGGGATTATTTAAAATAAAAAAAATGGATAAAATTTATTATTTTGCAATACAAGGTACTAGTATAGAGATGGTTAATTTAGATGAAAATCTTTTTGAACTTCATAAACAGTCGTTTTTAGATATGCATAAAAGTTAATGGAGGAATTATGAATATAGATTTAGTTAAAAAGTTTATTGAAAATTACAAACCAGGAGATAATTTAAAAAAACCAGATAATGAAATATTAGAATTTGCAAAAAAAATGCTTCCTAAAGAAATAGTATATCTATGGGAAAATTATGGATTCGGAAACTATGGTAATGGAATTATTAAAATTGTTGATCCAAGAGATTATATGAATAGTTTATACACTTGGTTAGGAGAAAAAGATTTTAATAAGATACCGATAATGATGAGTGCTTTTGGAGATATATTTTATTATAGAAAGCTGGAAGATAATGAAAATGATATATCATTATTAGATATTCATTATAGACAAATAGATGTGTGTGCTTATTCATACCAAGATTTTTTTAATGATTATATTATTGATAGTGAAATAAAAAAGAATGTCCTAAGAGAAAACTTATATAATGTTGCAGTAAGCCAGTTGGGCTCTTTAGAATATAATGAAATATTTTTCTTCACCCCAGCACTAATCATAGGTGGTGCGGAGGATATTAAATACATAAAAAAAGGAAGCGCAAGTGTTCATCATCAAGTACTATTACAAATAAGTAATTAAAAATTTTATAGGTTGAAATAAGGTTTTGAAAGTAGGTGAATTATGCACGATAAGACAAATGATGAGAAAACAAAGAATGATGTAAATGAAGAATTAAATGAATATTTTGATTTAGATAGTTTAGATATAGAAAGTTAAAAAAATGCTTGCAAAATAATTAAATTTATAGTATATTATATTTGCTACTTAATCTTGGTTTGATGTACTCCGCATTATACTAGGTTTAAGCTTATTAAGAAGAAAGGAGATTATTATGGCTTTAAACAAAGAAAAGAAAGCAGAGCTTGTTAAAAAATTTGGAAAGAATGAGAATGATACTGGTTCTATCGAAGTACAAATTGCTATTTTAACAGAGGAAATTAATTCTTTAACAGAACATTTTAAAGAACATAAGCATGATCATCATTCAAAAAGAGGATTACTTAAGAAAGTTGGTCAAAGAAAGAGTTTACTTAATTATTTAATTAAACATGATGTTACTAGATATCGTAAGATTGTTAAAGATTTAGGATTAAGAAAATAAATATAAAAACTGGACACTCTTTTTTGAGTGTCTTTATTTTGAGGAGGTAATGAATGAAAAAAGTATATGAATTAGATTTTAGAGGAAGAAAGTTAATTGTCGAGACTGGAGAGCTTGCAAAACAGGCAACAGGTGCGGTACTTGTTAGATATGGAGATACTGTAGTATTATCTACAGTTGTCGTATCAAAAAACGCAAATGTTTTATCAGATTTTTTTCCACTTATGGTTTTATATCAAGAAAAGTTATATTCTGTAGGTAAGATACCTGGAGGATTTATAAAAAGAGAAGGACGTCCAACCGAAGCTGCAACACTTGCTGCACGTATGATTGATAGACCAATGCGTCCAATGTTCCCAGATAATTTTAGAAATGAAGTACAAATTGTTAATACAATTTTAAGTGTTGATCCTGATAATTCACCTGAAATGACAGCTATGTTTGCATCATCACTTGCTACATCGATTTCTAAGATTCCTTTTGATGGACCTATTGCAGGTGTTAAAGTTGGTAGAGTAGATGGAAAACTTGTTATCAATCCTACTGTAGAACAAGCAGAAAATTCTGATATAGATTTAACAGTTGCGGGGTCAATTGATGCAATTAATATGGTAGAAGCTGGTGCTAAGGAAGTTAGTGAAGACGATATGCTTGATGCATTAATGTTTGGCTTTGATGCAATTAAAGAGCTTAATGAATTTCAAAAGAAGATTATCGATGATATTGGTGAAGAAAAGATGGAGTACGAGGCTCTTGAAATATCTGATGATCTAAAGGCTGAAGTAGAAGACAAATGTAAAAGTGATATTGATAGTGCTTTGCGTATTAAAGATAAGCTTGAAAAGTATAATAAACTTGATGAGATTAAAGAAAACATTGTATTAGAATATGAAGAAAAATATAATGACCTTGATGATGAAGAGAAAAAAGAAGAAATTACAAAAGTTAAGCTTGTTCTTGAAGAGATTGAGTATGAAGTATTTAGATCAATTGTAGTTAAAGAAAAACTACGTGCAGATGGTAGAAAAATGACTGAAATTAGACCGCTTTCTGCTTCTGTAGACTTACTTCCAAGAACACATGGTTCAGCACTTTTTACTCGTGGTGAGACACAAAGTTTATCTGTAACTACTTTGGGTGCACTTGGAGAACATCAAATATTAGATGGATTAGATTTGGAAACTGAAAAAAGATTTATGTTACACTATAATTTTCCACAATTCTCAGTTGGTGAAACTGGTAGATATGGTGCTCCAGGTAGACGTGAAATAGGGCATGGTGCATTAGGAGAAAGAGCACTTGCTCAAGTAATTCCTTCAGAAGAAGAATTTCCATATACTATTCGTGTTGTATCAGAAATACTTGAATCAAATGGTTCTTCATCACAAGCAAGTATTTGTGCAGGATGCATGAGTTTGATGGCAGCGGGAGTTCCTATTAAAAGTCCTGTTGCAGGAATAGCTATGGGATTAATCACATATGGTGATGAATATACAATTTTAACGGATATTCAAGGTATGGAAGATCATTTAGGAGATATGGACTTTAAAGTAGCAGGTACAAAAGATGGTATATGTGCACTTCAAATGGATATTAAAATTAAGGGAATTACTAAAGAAATATTAAAAGAAGCATTAGCAAATGCGAAAGAAGCAAGAATGAAAGTGTTAGATGTAATGCTTGATACAATTAAAGAACCAAGAAGTGAAGTATCTAAATATGCACCTAAAACATTAACATTTATGGTTGACCCTGAAAAGATTAAAGATATTATTGGTAAGGGTGGAGACACTATTACTAAGATTATTCAAGATGCATCAGGAGTAGTAAGTGTTAATGATATTAATGCAGTTAAAGTTGATTTAGAGGATGACGGTAAAGTAATTATTTATCACACTGATAAAGAAATAATTGAAAAAACAGCAAAAATGATCAAAGATGTTGTAAGAGTTCCTGAAGAAGGAGTTATATATAAAGGAAAAGTTGTTAAAGTAATTGATTCTGGATGTTTTGTAGAATTATGGCCAGGGTGTGATGGACTTGTACATATTTCTGAACTTGATGTAAAAAGAGTAGAAAAAGTTACTGATATTGCAAACGTTGGTGATGATATGATAGTTAAATGCTTAGGATATGATAAGCGTGGAAGACTTAACTTATCTAGAAAAGCAGCTTTAAAATAAAAATACATTAATTTGTATTTTTTTTATATTTTGATATAATACTTTCACATTAAGGGGGTAATTATGAAACTTAATTATAATTCAATTAAAAGTAATTATGAGAAATATGGTGAAGAGGTATTAAATATATTGTATTATCACTATTATTATATTGTTTTAAATACATATGAGTCTAATAAGCATGAAATAGATAAATCTCTTATAGAAGAAAAATTAAAAGATATTATAGTTAGTTATATGCATGAAGGAGAAAAAAGTCATAATCCTTCTAAATTTATTCACGAAAAAATGAATAAGTTTGTAAATAATTATAAATTTTCAAAGTTAAAACAAGAGCAATATAAATTAATAATTAGTGCATATAGCGGCGATATTAATGCAAGAAAAAAGATTTTTTTACTTAATTGTTATAGGATTGATAATAAAGCATTAGAAATATATAATAAATATGCTAATAATGACAATTTCTTATTAGATTATACTGATATAAAAAATATAATGTACTCGGATATGTTTAGATTTACAAATAGATTTTATGATAGAGAAAATAAAGGCTATTATTTTAGTGTTAGTTTTCTTACTCATCTTAGAGATCTTACTATACGTATAGAAAAACATATAAAAATAAATAACTATAATCTTTTAAATAAATTAAAGGATAATACTATTATAGATGATTTAGAATTAGCTACTCTTGATGAAAATGAAGAAATAATAAACAAAAAATAGAGAATTTAGTTTCCCTATTTTTTTAATAATTCATAGACCTCACTAGCTTCTTTTATTATATTGTTTTTATAATATGGTTTTAAATGTAAGTGAAAATGTTTAACTTCTTGTATATCCCCATTATTTTGTACAAAAGTAACACCATCACATTTTAACTTTTCTTCCAAATCTAACTTAATTTTTTTTGCTATTTTAAAAATATGAGTTAAAGTATCAATTGGAATATCATCCATATCTAAATAATGCTTTTTAGGTATTAATAATGTATGACCATTAGAATCAGGATTTATATCTAAAAAACAAAAAACAATATCATCTTCATAAATCTTATAACTTTTAATATCCCCATTAATTATCTTACAAAATAAACAATCCATATAATCATCTCCTAAAATATTTTATCAAAAAAATAAAAAGAGTTAAACCCTTTTTGTGTGAATATCTGCGAATATTCTAATTTATAATGTATGATTAAACAAATTTTATACAATTTTACTTAATTTTTGGCGCAAAAAATATTATTAATAAGCTTTAAATTTTATCAAATTTTTAGTATAATTAATTTGGTGATTTATTATGAATAAGTTAAAAATTGAAGGATTAAAAGTAAAAGTTGCCGATAAAATAATATTGGATAACTTTAATATAGAGATAAAATCAGGTGAGATTCACGTAATAATGGGACCTAATGGAGTTGGAAAATCAACATTATCAAAGGTTATTATGGGGCATCCTGATTATGAAATATTAGAAGGAAGTATTTATTATAATGATACTTTACTTAACGATTTAACTACTGATAAACGAGCTTTATTGGGAATTTTTTTAGGAATGCAGATGCCTCTTGAAATAGATGGAGTTACTAATGCTGATATGCTTCGTACAGCTTTACATTCAAAACTTGGTAGTAATTTTAAATTATATGATTTTATTAATGATTTAGAGTCGTCAGTGGAAAAATTAAATATGAATAAAGATATGATCCATAGAGGAGTTAATCAAGGTTTTAGCGGTGGAGAGAGAAAGAAAAATGAAATTTTACAAATGAATATGTTAAAACCAACTATGGTTTTACTGGATGAGATTGATTCTGGGCTTGACGTTGATAGTTTGAAAACAGTAGGTAGTGAGGTATATGATTATTTTAAAAGAGAAAAGCCAGGAATACTTTTAGTTACACATTATCAAAGATTATTAGATTATATTAAGCCTGATTTTGTCCATATAATGGTATCAGGAAAAATTGTAAAGACTGGAAATTACTCATTAGTTAAAGAAATTGAAAAAGAAGGTTATAATAAATATATCAATGAAACTAAAAAAGAATCAATTGGAACATGCGCCGTTAAGGAAATGATAAGTAATGAATAAAATAGATGTAGTTAATGATAAAATAAAATCTAAAAAAATTAATAAAGGTATTAATGTTTTTGAATATGAAAAAAAAGATTTATTTGATATAAATAAGATTACTATAAATATAAATAAAAGTGAAAATTTAATTTTAAGTATTGATAATAAATTATTAACTAAATTAAAAATAGATATTAGTGTTAAAGAAAATTGTAGTTCAAATTTATATATTTATTCAAAGGGAGATAAAGCTAAAATTAAATATAATTATATTATTAAAGAAAATAGTAGTTTAAATGTATTTAAATATAATGATATACTATCAATTAATGAAATGGTTGAAGTAAACTTAAATGGATATAATGCAAAAATTGATTATATTTTTAAAAGTATTGGAAAAAACAAAGAATCGTACGATTATGCAGTATTTCATAATCATAAAAATACTTATAGTAATATAGTTAATAATTGTGTTAATTTAGACGGTAATACAAATATTCAAATATCTAGTAGTGTAAAAAAAGATATTGCTGAATGTATCTGTAATCAATATAATAGAATTATTAATTTAACAAATAATAAGTGTGAAATTAGACCAATACTTTATATCGATACAGATAACGTTGATGCTAATCATTCTGCACTCATTGGAAATTTTGAAAATGAAGAGTTGTTTTATTTAGAGACTATGGGAATATCTAAAAATGATGCTTACAAGCTTTTAATAAAAGGATTCCTGATTGGTGGGATTACTGATGAATTTTTATCAAAAAAAATTATAGATTCAATAAAAAAATATTGGAGGTGATTTATGTATCGTGAAGATTTTAATGTTTTAAAAAACGTTGTTTATCTTGATAATGCTGCAACAACTTTAAAACCTAAAATATTATCACAAAAAGTAAGTGATTATTATAATAATTATAGTGCAAATGCTTCTAGAGGAGATTATAAGATTGCACTTTTAGTTGATAATGAAATATTAAATACTAGAAATAAAATTAAAGATTTTATTAATGCAAGTAGTAGTGATGAGATTATTTTTACTAGTAATGCAACTGATTCATTAAATAAAATTGTATTTGGTTATTTTAGGTATAATTTAAAAGATAATGATGAGGTTTTAATTACAAAAGCGGAGCATGCAAGTAATATACTTCCTTGGTTTGAGTTATCTAATGAGATTAATATTAATGTGAATTATATTCCTTTAAATGAAAATTATGAAATCACTTTAGATAATGTAAAAAAAAGCATTACAAAAAATACTAAAGTGATTTCTCTTGCATATATTTCAAATGTAGTAGGCGATATAAGGCCTATTAAAGAAATAATTGAATATGCACATAAACTTGGAATAAAAGTTGTAGTAGATGGTGCTCAAGCTGTAGCCCATATGAAAATAGATGTTATTGATACTGATATTGATTTTCTTGCATTTTCTGCACATAAAATGTGTGGTCCTACAGGACTTGGAATACTATATGGAAAAAAAGAACTTTTAAATAATTTATATCCTACTTGTTTTGGAGGAGGTATGAATGCATCTTTTACATTTGATAGGATAACTAAATATAAAAGCTTACCATCAAAATTAGAAGCAGGAACGCTCCCAATTGCATCAATTATAGGCTTTGGTAGTGTAATTGATTATTTAAATAATATAGGTATGGATAATATTTATAATTATGAAAAAGAGTTGCGCAATTATGCAATAGATAGATTAAGCGAAATAGAAAATATAGAGATTTATAACACAAATTCTAAATCAGGAATTATAACTTTTAACTATAAAGATATATTTCCTCAAGATTTAGCTATATACTTAGATAAATATAATATATGCGTAAGAGCTGGAAATCACTGTGCTAAGTTACTAAAAGATGAATTAAAAATAAAAAATACGTGTCGAGTTAGTTTATACTTTTATAATACTAAGGAAGATATTGATGCGTTAGTTAAAGCTTTAAAAAATAGTAATATAAAAAATGAGTTATTATAAAGATTGTACTGCAGTCTTTTTCTTTTTATAAAAATATGTTATAATAAATTTATGATAGAGTTCTTATATGATAGGAGGAATTATGTTAATAGAGGAAAAAAATGATAAAATTACAAAATATATATTAGAACAAATTGATACTCTTAATAAAGAATATGAAGATATTGTTCCAAAAGATCGCGTTAATGAAGTTATTAACAAGTTTTTGAATAGTGATATGGAATATGATACTCTTGTAAAAGAATTTAATGAATTATCTGAAAAAATGGTTGAAGAATATAAAAAAAATATTAAAAATAAAAAAGTAAAAGACTATATTTTAAAAAAGGCAGAAGAATTAAATACTAAGTATGAAGGAATAGCTCCAAGTGATAAGGTAGATAATATAATTGAAAAATACAAGAATAATGAAAAAGAGTACGATGAAATTATAAAAGATATTGATCAAGAAGCAATAAATGCTGTAAATGAATATAAAAATGAAAAAGTAAAAGCATATTTAATGGAAAAAGCAGAAGATTTAAATGTTAAGTATCCAGGTATTTTACCTAGTGATAAAGTTGATAAAGCAATAGAAGAATATAAAGATAGTGAAAAAGAGTATGATGATATTATAAAAGAAATTGATGGTATTATTACCAAAAGTGTAGAAGAGTATAAAAAACTAGAGAAAATAAAAAATCATACATTTGACCTAATAAAATTAACTTTTATAAAATTAAAGATGATGTTAGCAAATGAAAATTTGAAGTTATTTTTAGCTGGTGGGACTGTCCCATACTTTCTTTTAAATGAAGATTCAAATAGAATGCACGGTGATATAGATACTATTTGTGATATGAAGGATATTTCGACTTTAAGACAAATATTTATACAAAATGGATTATATATACCTGAATGGGATAGCTTAGGTCATTCTAAAGATCAACAGGATTATGGTTTTGAAATTGTAATTGATGGTGTGCCTGTGGGAATATATCCATTTATTTATGAAAACGGGAAAATTACACAACGCAGTTTTGACCCATATACTAAAGAATGTAAAGAAAAAGTCTTAGAAGTTAAAGAGATTACTGATTATGTTAATTCATATAAGTCAAAAGATGGTAATGTTTATGATACTATGTCACTAGAATATATTAAATTAATCAAAGATAGTTCTAAAATGGAGAAAGACATAATTGACTCAAAAAAAATTGATGAAACAAATATGATTAGACCAGATGTTTTAAATAGAATTCAGATGTATAAAGTAGTGGACGTTTCAAATAGAGATTCTTTTAATAAAAGAAGTGAAAAAGAAATAGATATTGCAAATGATATAAGAGAGAAAAATAAAGCAATTGTTATGCAAAAACAGGAAGTAAAGCAAAATGTTAATCAAAATGAAAAAGGAAAGCAAAAGGTTCTTTTAAAACCTAATGACCATAGTGGTTTTGCAAATGCAATATCCTTAGCTCTTATTGTAGGATTCTTTGCAGGCATATTATGCAGTATAATGTTTATATTTATTAATCGGGTATAAGTGTATGAATGATAATGGCATATTAGAAATTTTTAAGAAAAAAAGCGAATATGATGAAAAATATAAGAGTCTTGTTTATGAATTTATAACTAAAGCAACTGTTGCTGTAACTATTACAAATGGTGAATATCAAATTGAAAATTCTATTAGAGGCAATAAAATATCTTTAAAAGATTACATTTTAAGATCGGATTTATGTAATATTTTAAAAAGCAGAAATATAAACGATTATTCAATTGAAGAATTAAAAAAATATATGCAAATGTATGAAATGCAGAATCCAATGCAAGTATATCCATATAAAGTTTCACTTGAACTTTATGAACTTCTCGATAAAATAGAAAATATAGAAGATGAAAAAATAGACTATGAAATTGATAGTATGAAGAAATATTTAAATGGATTTAATAATATAAAAAAAACTAATAAATCCAATTTAAAAGGATTGTATGATTCAATTATTGTTGATTTAAAAAGTAAAAATTATGATGAACAGTCATATAATTACTTTATAGTTATAATTGATGATATTTTCTCCTTCTATTTTTTGGGACATAAAAAAATAAAAATTTAAATCGTGATAAATTAGGCACGGTTTTTTATTGCAATTTACTTCTTTTTTATTTATAATATATGACATTGGAGGAAATAAGATGAACAATAATGAAGTTATACAGAAAATAAATCCTGTTTATGCGGATAACGATAGAGTACAAATTATGATACCACAAATAGGTGATTCAATGACAATTTTAAATGCGGATGAAATGATATATCATAACAAGCCAGGATCAAGCGTTTATATAAATAGTTATATGAGTGAGAATAATATTTCGTTTCCATATTCTAATATTCCAATTCATAAAGAAAAATATAATTCTACATATAATTCTACAATAATTAATTATATTAATCAATTGCTAAAATTTAATATGCCATACATTCAATTAACAGATTATGGAATTTATGAATTATTTGCACTTAAGGATAAAGATGATATATTTGTAATACATAAGCATATTAATTCTATTAAAAGAAATGAAATAATGACACAAAAAGAATTAAATGACTTTTTGGAATTAAATAATCCCCAAGTATTTTTATATGAAGATGGAATATACAAAGGGATGACTAACAATAAATTAATAAGTGATAATCTTTTAATTGAAAAAGTAAAGAATGCTTATAAAGTTTTTTTTGATGATTTTGAAGATAGAAAGGCAGATGATAAATACTATACATACGAAACTTTCTCAAAAGAATTATCAAAAAAACTAATAGATAAAATTGAAATGGATGATATTCCAAAAAATATGCTTGTATTTGAAGGAAAAGTATACATAAGAAATAATGATGGTAAAGATAATAAAATTACTACTATTGAAGAAGTATCTGTAAGATATTACTCTTATGATAAATATATAGTTGAAATAAAAGAATACCCAATTACAATTTATACTAAGGAATATGCAAGAAAATTAGAAAAAGAATGCTTAATAAAGACTCATGAACCTAAATTTAATTTAAGATTAAATAAGGATTTATCAAGGAATATGATAAATAAAGAAAAACAAAAAGTTTTATCTTTTAAAAAGAGTATTAAAGGAGGATATAATGAATAAAGAATTATTTGAAAAAATAAAAAGTGCTGTAAAAAATATAGATAATGATATTAAAAATAATGAATTTCCTAAAAATGATATATTTAATTTATCTGATAGTGAAAAATTAAAGTTTAAAGAATTATTTAATTCAGGAAAAAAATTTGTGAAAGAGAAATTTGATGAGATAAGAAAAGATGAAATTAATAATGATGTTAATGATGCATCAATTTCTTCAAATGATACAGTAGATGAAAACAATACTAATAGTGATAAGAAATTTTCTAAAGTTATATCTGAGGCATATAAAAAAGTAAATGAAAAAGTCAAACAAGAAATGGTTAATTATAATAAAAAATATGCAAAAGATAAAATAGAAGATCTAGTTAAAACAGGAATAGATTATGGTAAAACTGTTAAAGAAGAAATAAAAAGAAAAATAGCTGAATCTGATAGTAATACTAGCAAGGTAAAATCTTACGATAATAAATTATTAGATCGCATTACTGAATATAGTAATAGTATTAATGAAATTAGAATGTTGGTTGTTAGTTATCTAAGTTTAAATAATAATGAAAAAAGAAATCTTTATGATACATTATATGATTTATTTAAAGAGAGCAAACAATTGATATCAATTTATAATGAGCTTTCAAATATAGAAAAAGAAAAATACTATTCTTTATTAAAATTTCCTACTTTAAATTTGTATAGTATTATTTATATGTATAATAATTCTTATGATCATAGTAAGTATAATGACTATATAAGAACATTTGATTTATATGATGAAATTATCGATCATGTAGATGATAAAATTATCGGTATTACTGGTGATAGTGCACATTTATTTAGTAAATATTTATATAATAAAGATGGATATATAAAAAGATATGATGGATTAAGGGAAAAAGCAAATAGAGTTTGTATTTACGAAAGTGATGATGATTTTACAGCTATTTATATGGATAATGGTGATAATAAATATAGGGAAATGCCTAATGGTTATTCTTATAAAGCCTCTAGCAATATAATATATACGGCTAATTGCACATTAAATTATATAATGGATTTCAATAGAACGAGATATGAAATGTATAACGAAAATTTAGTAATACCAGCATATTATGAAAATGATAAGACAACAAAAAATGAATTAGATAGCGTACTAAAATATATTTCTTCTAAGTATAGCATTAATAATAAAGAGAAGATTAAATAAAAAGGTAATTTATAATTGCCTTTTTTATTTGACATAGTTTACAAAAAATACAATTTATAATATAATTATAGTGTGATAAATATGAATGAAATAAATATAACTAATAATACAAATGAATCTATTGATGAAGAATTATTATATAAAGTAGCTAATTATGCATTAGAATATGAAAAAGTATCTAATGCTGTTTTGAATATTATAATAGTAGATAATTCTTATATACATAAGATTAATAAAGAATATAGAGGTGTAGATAGGGAAACAGATGTTATATCATTTGCTTTAGAAGATGATGATACTTTTGTAAAACTTCCTATTAGAGTTTTAGGCGATATATATATATCAATTGATAAAGTTAAATCTCAAGCGTTAGAATATGGACATTCTGAAAAAAGAGAATTAAGTTTTTTAACAGTGCATGGAATACTTCATTTACTTGGGTATGATCATATGAATATAAATGATGAAAAAGTAATGTTTCAAAAGCAAGAAGATATTTTAGATAAATTAGAAATAACGAGGGAAAAATGAAAAGTGGATTTGTAAGTGTTGTAGGAAGACCTAATGTGGGGAAAAGTACTTTGATTAATAGCATTATAGGGAAAAAAGTTGCAATCACATCTAATAAACCGCAAACTACTCGTAATATTATTCAGGGAATTTACAATGAAGAAGATACACAGATTATTTTTGTAGATACACCAGGAATTCATAAACCTAGTTCTAAGCTTGGCAAAACATTAAATAATCAAGCTTATTATAGTATTAATGATACTGATTTTATTATGTTTGTTGTAGATACGAGTGGCATTGGAAAAGGTGATGAATTTGTCATAAATGAAATATCTAAAGTACATAAAGATGTTATTTTAGTAATTAATAAAATAGATAAAATAACAAAAGAAGAATTGATAAAATTAATAACTGATTATAATAATTTATATAATTTTTCTGATATTGTACCTGTTTCTGCATTAAAAAAGAATAATGTAAAAGAACTTATTAATGTATTAAAAAAATATTTACCTGATAATATTTTATATTATGGTAAAAATGATATAACTAATAAATCAATTGAATTTCAGATTGCAGAAATTGTAAGAGAAAAAGTTTTTTTAAATACGCACGATGAGGTTCCACATGGAATAACTTGTGTTTTAGATAGTGTTATTAAGAATAATAATAGTTATAATATTTTAGTTTCAATTATTGTTGATAGAGAATCACTTAAAAAAATTATTATTGGATCTAAAGGTGAAAAAATAAAAAAAATTGGAACACTTGCTAGAGTTGAGATAGAAAACTTAATAGGAAAAAAAGTATATTTAGAATTATTTGTTAAAACTGTAAAAAAATGGCGAGAAAAAGAAAAGTATTTAAATGAATATGGATTTAATGATTTTAAAGAATAAAAAATAATTTTTTTTACATAATTAATTAGGTGATTAAATGAAAGAATTATATTGGCTTCTATTCAAAAATACAGGTAAGATAGAATATTATTTAAAATATAAAAGTAAGGAAGATGAAGATGGAAGTAATAGTGGGGAAGGTTTATAGACATTTTTTAGGTAAATACTTTAGAGTATTGTTTATTGCTTGTGATTCAACTACTCCTAAAGGAGAGCCACTTAATGAAGTTGTTGTTTATGAGCAATTAGATGGGATTCATAGGATTTGGACACGTCCTATTGAACTTTTTTGTGAGAAAGTAGATAAAGATATATATCCTGATATCATTCAGGAATATCGCTTTAAACTTATTGAAGATTATGATTAAAAAAATTAAAGGCATAGTTATAAAAGAAATAGATTATAAAGATACTAGTAAGATTATTGAAGTAATTACTCAAAATGGTATTTATAGTATAATTGCTAAGGGTGCAAAAAACGTTAAAAATTCTAATTTTAAAGGTACTAATTTTTTATCATATGGAGAGTTTTGCATTTATGAGAATAAAAGTATTTCAACACTTAAAAGTGTTGACTTAATTAATAGTTTTAAAAATACATTAAAGGATATAGTTAAAATTAGTGCAAGCACTTATCTGGTTAAGTTATGTATTCAAGTTTATAAGCAAAATATGAACTATGAAATATTTGATTTATTACTTAGTGCTCTTATAAAAATTGATAATGAAATTAATGCTCTTGGTGTTGTAAATATTGTTGAGATAAAATTACTTAAATATTTAGGGTTGAAACTTAATCTTGATAATTGTGCAATTTGTGGTTCTAAAAATATAGTATATTTATCACTTGATTATTCAGGGTATTTGTGTTCTAATTGCACTAATGCTAAAATGGATATAAAAGTTTTAAAACTCTTTAAAATGTATGATATGATTGATTTAAATAAGTTAGATAAAATTAATGTCTCTAAAGATGTTATGATTAAAATTGATAAATTTATTTATGAATATTATGAAAAATATACTGGTATTTATTTACAAAGTAAAAAACTATTTAATGAACTTATGAGGTGATTTTGTGCTTGCTTTTCGCTTTAAGAATAAAATAAAAAATATAGAGTATTTAGTTTATTTAGATCAAATAAATAATTCGTTAGCATATCATGGCATTACTATTAGTGATAATAATATCACTGCACTAAATAAAAATATTTTAAATGAAATGTATGATTTCATTAGAATTAATGATAATTGTGCCTTTGTAAAAAATAATGGAATCTATGATATATACTATGATTATAATAGTGATTTGTATCATTATATAAAAGATAATAAAGAAGATTTGCTAATGTTTTTGCTTGCTAATAGTAAGAGTGCTGTACTTCATAATAATAAATTAAAATCTAATAAGAATAAAAAAGATACCTTTATTCAAATTGCTAGAAAAGGATTTACACTTATTGGCAATATTATTTTAATATTTTCTGTAATAACAGCTAAATTTGATAATGAAAAGATTAATAATTCTGTAAGTGGATTAAATATATCATATTCAAGTATTAATATGCAGATTAATAATATAACCGTTGAGTCATTCATAAAAATGATATATTCTTCTAATAGATTAAATAATGGTGAAAAAGAATTTTTAAGTAATTATCAACTACTATCTGATGTGATACCTTATTATACTAATACAATCATGGAATATATAATTGATGATAGGTTTAATAATTTCGGAATAGTTTATGATGAATTTTACAATGGTGAGGCCGGCGTTTATTATGGAATTAATGAGATGTGCCTTGCAAATAATTTTAAAGAACTTGGTATACAAGATAATTATAAAAAGAGTGTTGTAGGCCATGAATTTATACATGCTTTGCAAGCTGATTGTTATATTTATTTAGCGGAAGCATCTGCTGAGGTTATATCTTCAGAATATTTTAATAGAGATGCTTATTCCTATCAAGAAGCTTGTTTTAATTTCAAATTACTTATTGAAACACTAGGCCCTGAAGTTATGTGGAATTATATTTTTAGTGGAGATGATAGTGAGTTTGACAAGCTTCTTAGAGATAATTTGAGTGAAAGTGATTATAATGTTTTAATAAATCAATTAAAATTGTCACCTTTTGATGGCAATCCTGACCATGAATTAATTACTAATTTAATACATAAATTATATAAAAATATGTATAATCAAGATATTATGGATGATCATGATATATATGTTTTTGATGGAACTTATATAGATAAAACTTATTTTAAGAATCAAAGTCATGGTATGGATATAATAATAACTTGTGAAACTGCTAAAGCTATTGATTTAGATATTGTTGAGCTTGCTGATTTATATGAATATAAAAAAGAAATAGATAAAGAGGAATTTTATAAGTATTTAAATCAATGGCATTCTATTCATTATTATAAAGATAATAATAGTGATTCATATGATTTGATTTTAATAAAAGATGGTGTTGATGTTTCATCTTATTATGATAAAGAGAGTAATAAAATAGTTGCTCGTGAAAATACAGATTTTAAAGAATATGATTTTAGTAAAGAATGTGTTGATGAGCTTGCTCGTGATTATAAGATATTGTACTGTGTTAGAACCGTAAATAAAGACTTTGATTGTAAAGATATGGAAGGTAGAAAAATAGCTAGTATATTAATAAGTAAAAATAGTGATTATATTTGTCAAGGTGCTGATATTATATATCATGTTAAAAGTATGGAAGAAAGATTTCCAAATCAAAGTGTAAATAAAGAAATTGATAGTGGTATAAATGTATCTGATAATAGCTTTACAAAATAAATTAAATATAATATAATACATGTGAAAGCGATGACTAAGGTGGAAACTTAAGAGCGATTATTTAATGAGATTCTAAGTAGGGTGGAACCACGATTAATTCGTCCCTATATTATAGAATCTCTTTATTTTTTAGGAGGGATATTTATGGAAATGGAAAAATTAGTTAATTTTTGTAAACAATATGGTTTCATTTATCAAGGTAGTGAAATATATGGTGGCCTTGCTAATACTTGGGATTATGGGCCACTTGGAACAAGACTTAAAAATAATGTAAAAGATGCTTGGAGAAAAAGATTTATACAAGAAAGAAGTAACGCTTATGAAGTAGATGCAGATATTTTAATGCATCCTAGAGTTTGGGAAGCATCTGGACATGTTGAATCGTTTGCAGATCCTTTACTTGATTGTAAGGAATGCAAAACAAGACATCGTGCAGATAATTTAATAAATGATTTTACTGATAGTTCTATAGGGGATGCTATGAGTAATGAAGAGATGGTTAAATATATTAATGATTATAATGTACCATGTCCTAAATGTGGTAAAACAAATTTTACTGATATCAGACAATTTAAGCTTATGTTTGAAACACATAGAGGTGTTATTCAAGATTCTAAAAGTATTGTATATTTAAGACCAGAAAATGCTCAGGGAGAATATGTAAATTTTTTGAACGTTCAAAGAAGTATGCGTGCTAAATTACCATTTAGTATAGGACAAATAGGCAAGGCATTTAGAAATGAAATTACACCAGGTAATTTTACTTTTAGGACAATTGAATTCGAACAAATGGAATATCAGACTTTTTGTAAGGAAGGAAATGATATGGAACTTTATGAATATTTTAAAGAATATGGTAAGAAATTCTATATGGATTTAGGCCTTCCAGAAGATAAGTTAAGGTTTCATGATCATGAAAAACTTGCACATTATGCAAAAGCTGCGTGTGATATTGAATATAAATTTCCGTTTGGTTGGGGAGAGGTTAATGGAACTCATAATCGTACAAACTATGATTTATCTCGTCACCAAGAATATAGTGGTAAATCAATGGAATATTTAGATCCAGATACTAATGAAAAATATATTCCATATATAGTTGAATCTACATATGGACTTGATAGAACAGTACTTGCACTACTTTTTGATGCATATAATGTGGAAACATTAGAAGATGGAACTGAAAGAGAAGTATTAAAATTATCTAACTTCCTAGCTCCTTACAAAGTATGTGTATTACCACTTGTTAAGAAATATCATAGTGATAAAGCAAATGATATATATACTAAATTATCTAAATACTTTATGACAGATATAGACTCATCTGGTTCTATTGGTAAAAGATATAGAAGGGCAGACGTTATAGGTACACCATTTTGTATAACTATTGATGATGAAACTATTAATAATAATACAGTTACAGTTAGATTTAGAGATACTATGGAACAAGTAGTAATAAGCGTTGATGATATTGTTAAGTTTGTCGAAGAAAAAGTAAGATTTTAAAAAGAAAGGTTACAATAAGCCTTTCTTTATTTTTTCTATAATACTATTCTTCTCAGTATTACTTGCCTCTTTCCAAAGTAATTCAAAAAATACTCCTAATCCAGGAAGTGTAATTTCATCTTTATCACTTACAGCGTTTTCAATAGATTCAAATATTTCGTTGCTATTACTTTTTTTAAAATTATTTTTAATACTGTTTCTTATATCTATATTCATAAATTCCTCCTAATATATAATGGTTAAATAAAAAATAATTATTCATAATAATAAAAAAACATGGATTAAACCATGTAATAATTTGATTCTGAATATGTATTTTTACCTTGCTGGTTCATTAATTTTCGTTCTAGAGCAGAAACTCTATTTTCTAAATTATTAATTTGCCTTTCTATACTATTAATATCCATATTGTTCATATTTTCATAGTATGGCATTGGCATAGGCATCTGATTCATATAAGGCATGTTAGGGTATACTGGATACATGTTACAATTTCTTTTATCTTTCATATAACCTCCTATTCATAATATTATATGTAAAATAACTAATTAATTTACAAAACTTACTAAAAATGATATACTTAATTTGAGTGATGTATTATGAGACTTAGAAATGTTAAAGGTGCAAAAGAAAAAATAGATGCATCTAATTATATTATTAATAATTATCAAGATTATAAAGGAAAATTTAATAGTTTGTTTTTAAATAATAATCCTATTGATATAGAAATAGGTATGGGAAAAGGATTGTTTATTATTAATATGGCTAAAAATAATCCTGATATAAATTATATTGGAATTGAGAAATTTGATAGTGTTATGGTAAGAGCAATTGAAAAACTTGAATTTGAAGATATTCCTAATTTAAAACTAATTAAAATGGATGCTGAAAAAATTATAGAAGTGTTTGATAAAGAGATAGAAAGATTATATTTAAATTTTTCTGATCCTTGGCCTAAGGAAAGGCATGAAAAAAGAAGACTTACATCAGAAAATTTTCTTAAAAAATATGATAATATTTTTAAAAGTAAAAAAAATATTACATTTAAAACTGATAATAGAAAATTATTTGAGTATTCACTAAAATCATTTACTGATTATGGTTATAGAATAAATATGATTTCTCTAGATTTGCATAAGGATGATATTTCTAATGTAGAAACAGAATATGAAATTAAATTTTCTAACAAGGGATATCCTATATATATGGTAGATGTAATAAAAAAATAGCTATTATACATGATGTTTACATATAAAAAATGTCAAATTGCTAAAAAATTAGGAAATCCTATTTTTTTTTGATATAATGATTAAGAAAGGGTGACCGTATGAAAAAAATATTAATCATTTTATTACTTTTTACAGTTACGGGGTGCTCTATAGTTCGTATTGATGTATCTAGTATAGATAATACAGTAGATGTTATATTATCTAAAAAAAATACACTGTATAATGAAGATGGTCAAGGTTATAAATATTATATTCCTAATGGTGTTAATCATATTGATACCAATGATTTAATGCATACATTATACTATAATGGAGAATATTTGTATTTATATGTTGATATAGTAAGTTATTATTATAAAAATGATATAAATTATAAGAAAAGTAATAATTCATACTTTTACAAGAAAATTAATAATGGAAAACAAAAAGGCTATGTAGAAGTTACAAAACAAGATGATTTGTATTATATTAACTTTTATTATAATTATGCTAGAATTGAGGCATTAGTTACAAAAGAGAATTTAAATACTACGATAATGAATGCATCATACATATTATCTACTATAAATTATAATAAAAAATTAATAAAAACTATGTTAGATGATGAATATTTTACTAATAAAACCGGGAAATACGATTTATATAAAACTAATGATAAAACAGAAAAATTTGTTTTACAAAAAGATAAAGAAGGAGAATGATTATGAAGTTTTTAGATAAGGTAAAAAATATGTTTACTGAAGTTGTTGAGGAAGAACCGAAAAATGATGAAGTGATGGTTGAACAAGTCGTAACTAAAAAGAAAAAAAATGATGTTTCATTGGAAGATTTTAATCAAGCAAAAGTAAAAGAAGAAAAAAAAGAAGAAAAAAAACCAATTTTCTTTACTGATGATGATTTTAATGATCTAGATAATTATTTTAGTAAAAATTCGAATAGAAATATTAATAAAGAAAAGGATTTTAAAGAAAAAAAAGATACTAATTTAGAATATACTAGAAGTAGTATTCATAGTAATAAAGATGAAGTAGTTGATACTGAGCCTAAGAAAATGGATTATGATCCTCATAAAAGTGCAAATGAATATTTAGAAAAGTATAATGAAGAAAATAGTGGAGTAAAAGAGCCATATCAAGGGAATATTAAAGTTGAGGTAAAAACACATAAATTTAAACCAACGCCAATTATTTCACCAGTTTATGGAATTCTTGATAAAAATTATCATAAAGAAGATATTGTAAGTAAAAATGATACAGACTATAAGTCGATAGATGGACTTTCTGTTGATTCAATTCGTGAAAAAGCTTATGGATCACTTGAAGATGAACTTGAAAATACTTTATTTGGTAGTAATTCAATTTTATTTAAAGATGAAAAGAAAAAAGATGATAACAAGTATGATAACTTTTTTGATGATATTGAAGAGGAAAGTAAAACTAATGATACAGATTTAAGAGATTTAGAAAATATTACTATGGATATTGGTAAAGAACTTGATACACTACTTAATAAAGATAATAATACCAATGCTAATATTAATAATAATAAAAGTATAAATGATAATAGCGATATTGAAGATGATGATTTATTTAATTTGATAGATACAATGTATGAAGGAGATGAAAAATATGACGATTAATATTTCAGATTTTTTACTAGCACAGTTATTTATTGCATTAATAGTGCTTGTGGTTGTATTAATTGTATTTGTTATAAAATCAATTGGTTTAATTTCAAAAGTGGAAAAAACCATTGATGATGTAAATGATAAATTGTCACAAACATCAGGATTATTTAATATAGCTGAAAAAACTGGCGATTTTGTTGATGGTGTTAGTGATAAAATAGTTGTAGCAATAACCAATTTAATTGGTAGATTTGTAAATAGAAAGAAAGGAAATGATATTGATGAGTAAAAAAAGTAGATTAGGAATGTTTGCTGTTGGAGCAGCAGTAGGAGCGGGGCTTGGAATTTTGTTTGCCCCAAGAAGTGGTAAAGATACACGTAAAATGTTAAAGGAAAAGATGGATGAATTAATTGATAAAGCTAAACAAATAACTAAAGAAGATGTAAAAATAGCTATTGAAACTAAAATTAGTGAGTTAAAGGAAGCTATTTCTAATTTAGATAAAGAAACTGTTATAGCTGCAGCAAAAAAACAAGGTAAAAAGATTAGAGAAATGGCAGAAGAATTAGTTGAATATGTTGTTGATAAAGGAACTCCTGCACTGGAAAAAGCTGCAAGCGCAGTTAGATGTAAAGCAATTGATGTAACAAAAGATGTATTAGAAAAATTAGAAAGTAAACAAAATGATTAATTGAGGTGTATATGAAAAATCTAATAAAAAATAAGAAAATTATTATAATTGCATTTATTATTATCTTAATAATCTTATTTTTTGTTTTAGTTAAGGTAATAGGTGGTAATAAAAGCGTACATGGTGATAGATGTGGTGATTACGAAAACTATGAGTTATCTAATAAAACAATAAAAAAAGCTAAAGAACCTTTTGAAAAAATAGAGAGTGTCAAAAAAGTTAAGATATATACGCAGTTGTGTACTATTAAAGTAGTTGTTAATTTAAAAGAAGATACAGATTTAGAACAAATTAAAAATGCTGCAAGTGAAATGTTAAATACTTTTAAGAAAAGAGAACTTAAATATTACGATTTTTCATTGTATGTTACTAGTGATAATAAAGATAGTGAAACTTATCCAGTTAATGTTACAAAACATAACTCAAGAGATAATTTTGCTTGGTAAGGTGGTTTTGTGAAAAGAAAAAATAAAATAATAATATTAATACTTACAATATTAGTAATATTATCTTTGTTTTTTTTGTATTTTGTATTTTTTAATCATAAAGATACATTATCTATTTCAGAAAAGCAATGGATTGATAATAATAAGACTAATGTTGTAGATATTTCAGTTTTAAATGATGTTCCAGCATTTACTTATAATGGAAATGGTGTTTTATTTGATTTTTTAAATTATGTTTCTAAACAAACAAATTTAAGTTTTAATCCATCAGCATTTAGATTAACTGATACAGATTTAAATAATTATTCATTTACTGTAAAAAATAAAGCCGAAAAAAATGACTTAGTTTTTTACAAGGATAATTATGTTATGATAAATGCTGATGGGTCTATAGTAAATGATATATCAAATGTAATTAATCATAATATTGGAATTGTTGATGAAAATAGTGATGATTTTAGTAAGTATTTTAATGATTCTAATATTTATTCTAAGTATAAGTCTGTAGATGAGCTTATTATGAATGCGTCAAATGTTGATTCTATTATATTATTAAAAACTGATGCAATGAAATATATGTTAAATAAAAATTTAAATATTTCGTACGAATTTTTAAGTGAAAATAAGTATTATGTATTGTCACTTAATGGTAATAGTGAATTAAATAGTATACTAAGAAAGCTTTATAATAATTGGTATCAGGATAATTATTTAAAGTCGTATAATGAACATTTATTAAATGATTATTATGATTATAGTGGAACTTCGACTTTAAAACAAACAGATATAAAATCAAAAACATATATTTATGGTTTTATTGATAATGGAATATATGACAATTATAAAAATAGTTCTTTTAATGGTATAAATTATACGATATTAAAAAGATTTAGTAATTTTGCAAATATTGAAATAAAATATAAAAAATATGATAATATTGATGAATTAATTGATGATTATGAAAATGGAAAAGTAGATATAATGCTTAATAATAATAATTTTACTATAAAAAAGGATAGTTATTATACAAAAGCTGCAATTAATGATAGTATAGCTATAATATCTCCTTATAGAAAAAATATTGTATTAAATAGTTTAGATGACTTAAGAAACTATAGTGTATCCACTATAAAGAATAGTAAAATTTCAGCAATTTTAAGTAAAAGTAATATTAAGTATAGTTCATTCGATTCTATATCGTCACTTTTAAAAAACAACAAAAATGATGTAATTGTATTAGATTTAATGAATTATGAGTATTATAAAACAAGAAGTTTAAAAAATTATAAGATTGATTATGTTATTAATAATAATAGTTATAACTATGTAATTAATAATAGTAATATAAATTCATCATTTGCAAGTTTATTTGATTTTTATAATAACTATAATGGTGTAAATAGTTTAATTGAAGAAAATTATAGTAGTTTTTCATATCATACTGTTGATTACTTTTATGTAATGCTTGCTATAATATTGATAGTTGGTTTAATGTTCGTTCTTGCAATTTTGAATAGAATTAGATTATTATTTAAAAAGCTAAAGAAAAAACGTAAGTCGACACTTACTAAAGAAGAGAAATTAAAATATATTGATCAATTAACATCGTTAAAAAATAGAGCTTATTTAAATAGTAAGGTGGAAAAGTGGGATGAGTCAGACATATACCCTCAGTGCGTTTTGATAATTGATTTAAATAATATTGCATATATTAATGATAATTATGGTAGAGAAGAAGGAGATAAGATTATTTTGCAAGCTGCAAATATTCTAATTATGAGCCAGCTTCCTAATACTGAAATTATTAGAACAGATGGTAATGAGTTTTTGGTATATCTAGTTGGTTATCCTGAAAAAACTGTTATTGCATATCAAAGAAAACTATCTAGAGCATTCAAAAATTTAGATCATAGTTTTGGAGCTGCTAGTGGCTATAGTATGATTAATGATGCTATTAAGACATTTGATGATGCAGTTAATGAAGCAACAATTGAAATGCGTAATAATAAAGATGGAAATTAATTCATCTTTTTTTCTTTTTAAAAATATAGTATAATACTTATTATAGTTGATTGTGGAGGATTATGAAAATAAGTAAAGTAAAGAAATTAAAAAGCGGAAAATATGAAATTGTTACAGATAGTATAAATATTGTTACATATGATGAGATTATTATTAAATATAATTTGCTATATAAAAAGAGTATTGATAATAAACTATTAAAAGAAATTGCAGATGATACAAAATTTTATGATGTATACTTTGATACACTAAAATATGCAACAAAAAAGGTTAGATGTGAAAAAGAAATAATTGAGTATTTAAATAAACATGAAATAGATATTAATAGTATTAATAAAATTATAAAAAAATTAAAAGAGTCTTACGTTTTAAATGATAAATTATATGTAAGAGCATACATTAATGATAAATTGCTTTTTTCAAAAATGAGTTTAAATAAAATAAAAGATGATTTAATTAATAATAATATTTCAATTGATATAGTACTTGATGAAATAGATAAAGTAGAAGATTATGATGAATTATCTAGATTAAATAATTTAGTAAAAAAAAGAATTAATTCAAATCATAAATATTCTAATTATATTTTAAAAAATAAAATAATAAATGAACTGTCTAATTTAGGATATAATTATGATGATATCATTATTACTATCGATTCTATGATTAGTAATAATGATGATTATAATAAACTTATAAAAGAATACAAAAAAATATATACTAAATATTGTAATAAATATAAAGAATATGATTTAGAAAGAATTATTAAAAATAGATTATATGCTAAAGGATTTAAATATGAAGATATAAAAAAAGAAGATTTGTTTTAAAATCTTCTTTTATTCTTCTTCTTTAGTTTCGCTTGATGTGTTATCTTCTTTATTTTCTTCACTTTCTTCTTTATTAGATTCTTTTTTTGTATCTTCCTTATTAGTTGCATCTTTTAAAGATTTTTCGTAATTTTTCTTAACATCAGAATCATTAATTTTTAATTTGTATTTCTTTCTTAATTCATCCCAAGCTGTTGTTTGTAAAGTAGCATCTTCATTTAATTTCTTTTCAGCTAAATCTTTTTTTATAGTTTCTTTAACATCTTTATATTTAGTTGTCTTGCTTGATACTTTTAATATAACATGGTATCCATATTGACTCTTTACAGGCTCTTTAGTATATTCACCTTTTTTAAGCTTTTTAGACGCATTATAGAATGCTTCATCAACACCGCTTTTACTGAAGTCTTTAAATAATCCACCATCTTCATATGTTCCTGAATCATTTGAATTATCATATGCTAATTCTTTAAATTTCTTTTCAAGTTCATCTGCGTTATCTTTTACTTCATCTAATTGTTTAATTAAATCTTCAGCTTGCTTTTTAGCATCTTCTTCACTAACTTCATCATTAATTTCTATAAGAATGTGTCTTACAGTTAATTTTTCTTTATAATTGCTTTCGTATTCTTTCTTTAATTCTTTTTCACTAATAGTAGAACCAATATATTTCTTTAAAGCTAATGTTTTCTTGTAGTCTTTCTTTACATAAGCTCTAAATTCTTTTTCAGAAGTAACTCCTGATATTCCAACATATTGACTTAAGAAATCTTCAAAACTTACACCATAATATTCTGCATATTGTTTGTAGTAATCAACTACTTGATCAATATATTTATTATCATCTTTAGTAAATTTCTTTACATAATCATCTGCGATAAATTGATCTATTTGATTCATTACATCTGTTGTACCATAACTGTTTTTTAAACTTGTATAAAATTTATCAGCTGTAACATTTAATCCCTTAACACTAGCTAAAACTTCTTCACCATTTTTAAGTTTTGGAACTCTTTTACATAGAGCAAGCAATACAACCATAATTACTAATATAATAATTACAATTATTGAAATTACAAATTCTTTTCTTCTTTGCCAATTATCTTGAACACTTCTTTTAGCTCTTAATATAACTGAATCTCTAGTATCCTTTCTATTGTTTGTTACTTTCTTTGTGTCTGTAACTTTTTCAACCTTTACTGCTTCAACTTTTTCAACTATTTCTTCCTTTGCTTTAGTTACACTCTTAGTAGCTGGAGCTTTCTTTGCTTGAGCGACTTTTTTAGTGTTAGCAGTTGTAGTTTTTTTTGCACCTTTTGAGGTACTTTTAGTAGTTTTCTTTTGACTATTACTAGCCTTTGCCATAATTCTATCTCCTCTCCTAATACGATGTAATAAGCACCATACAAATCAATGATAACAAAAAAAATATGAAAAAACAACATTTCTTACTTAAATTCTGCACTTTTTTACAAATTTTTCATAAAATACTATGAAATAAAAAAAGGAGGAATGTTTTATGTGTAACCAAGGAATATCTTCAGCAGCTATCGTTTTAGTATTATTTATTTTATTAATTATTATACTTGGAGCATATATTTAAGGAGGTGCTTTTATGTGCTGCAATAATCATCAAAACAATAACTGTGAACCAGTAAAAAAGTGTAATAATAATAGTTACATAATAATAATTGTTTTATATATTTTACTTGCAATCATACTTGGTTCTTGTATATTTTAAAAGAGTTTAACTCTTTTTTTATTTTATAATACTTTAAAGTATATTAATTAAGAAAACATATTGATAATATTAATAATTGGATTAATAAATTCTTCTTTTTTTAAAATTGGTTATTTGTGATATTATTTGTTTTATGCTATATATTATATAGTTTTTTTAATTTGCTTTAAAATTTTGAAAAACAGTTGACATTTAATTAATAAATGTAATACAATAATGTTGTCTTGTTACAGTGATTGGAGGGACTAAATGAGTTCAAAAATTAAGAATTTAAACATTTATAGCTGTGTTGACAATCCTGAAGTTTTAAAATCTAGTATTTTTAATGGAAAATTAACAGGTTATCCAAGTATTGATAGGCCATGGCTTAAATATTATCCAATGGATTTAGTTGTTAAGGATTTGCCTAAATGTAGTATATACAGATATATATATGATAATAATAAGAAGTATTTTTATCGTACTGCGCTTAATTATTTTGGCAATAAGATATCTTATGATGAAATGTTTAGGAATATAGATAAGACTGCTGCTGCGCTTATTAGTATGGGAGTAAAAGAGGGAGATATTGTTACTATTAGTGCGCCAACGCTACCTGAAACAGTATATTTATTTTATGCACTTTCTAAAATAGGTGCGGTATCTAATATGATTGATCCTAGAAAAAGTCCTGAAGAGATTGCTGAATATGTTAATTTAGTAGGCTCAAAGAAGTTTTTTGCAGTAGACGTAGTTGCTGATAAGTTAGTTAATTTAAAAAAACAAACAAATATTGAAGATATAGTGTTATTCTCACCTGGTAATTCACTACCTAGTTATTTGAAATATCCTTTTAAATTAAAAAATACATTATCTTCGCTTTCTAAGAAAAGGGAAACTAAATTTAAAGATTATATTGATTTTTCCGAATTTTTAGAAATGGGAAAAGGATATATTAATGATAATATAGAGGCTAAATATGAAAAAGATAAACCAGTAGTAATTGTATATACTGGAGGTACTACGGGTAGAAGTAAAGGCGTTATGCTTACAAATGATAATATAAATGCTGCATCTTTCCAATGTGAAAATTGTGGTTTTGATTTCCAACGTCAACACAAATGGTTAAACATTATGCCACCATTTATTGCTTATGGAGTCGGAAATGGATTGCATCTTCCTTTAGCCTGTGGTATGGAAGTTAGTCTTATTCCGCAATTTAATCCAAATGAATTTGATAAGCTACTTCATAAGAATCGTCCTAATCATATGACTGGTGTTCCAACGCATTACGATTCTTTGCTTTTAAGCAAGATTTTAAAAAATGAAGATTTAAATTTTATTTTTTCTGCTATTGTTGGTGGAGATAAATTAGATGTTAATAGTGAGGTTAAAATAAATAAATATTTTGACGAGCATAATTGTAATTATAAAATAGCTAAAGGATATGGGCTTACTGAAGTATGTGCGGCTGTATGTGCAACTTCTAAAAGTGAGTGTAATAAAATTGGTTCTGTTGGAATTCCCTTTTCACATACTGTAATAGCAATATTTGATCCATCTGATATGAATAGAGAATTAAAATATGGTGAAGTAGGTGAAGTATGTATAACAGGGCCTAATACTATGTTAGGTTATTATAATAATGATCTTGAAACTAAAAATATGTTAAAAAAACATAATGATGGTAAAATTTGGGTTCATTCAGGAGATATTGGATATATTGATCAAGATGGATGCATTTATGTAATTGATAGAATGAAAAATATAATTATAAGGCATGATGGATTTAAGGTTTATCCAATTCAAATTACTGAAGTTGCAATGAAACATCCAAATGTATGTGCAAGTACGGTGATTGGTGTTAGAGATAAAAACTTTTCACAAGGTGAACTTCCTAAATTATATGTTGTATTAAAAGATGAGAAAAAGAAAGAAAAAATATTGCAAGAATTAAAAGATTTATGTAAAGAGATGTTAGCAGAATATCTAATTCCTACAGAAATTGTTGCAATCAAAGAGCTTCCAAAAACATCGATTGGTAAAATAGATTTTATGAAATTAAAAGAAGAGGAAGAAAATAAAGTTAAAAAACTAACTAGAAATTCAAGAATTTAATAAATCTTGAATTTTTTTAACTAATGAAATTTACATCCAAGTTTATTCGTGATATAATTTTATTAAGGATAGGTGATATGATGATTATTGGATTATCGATAATTTTAACTAATTTATTGTACTTAATTCTTGTTGCGATTGTTTATTTTTCTAAACCAAGAATTAGAAATGTAGAAAACAAAGTGTATAGTTATTTGGTACTAATAAGTATATTTAATTTGGTATTAGAGGTATGTTGTTGTTTCTTTGTCGCACATCGTAGTTCATATGTGGTAATTAATGCAATTGTTAATAGAGTTTTTTTATTAGGACTTCTAGGATGGCTAATAATATTTACTCTTTATATGATTTATATATCTTTTTTTAAGGGGACAAGTTTTTATCAAAAACATAAAAAAGAATGTGTTGGTATATGTTTTTTTACATTTATGGTTTTATTTGCTTTTATACTTATTGCTCCAATTTATTATTTTAGTAATAATGTATATACATATTCCTATGGACCAGCTGCTGATTCATTATTAGTAATGGGTGCTATAAGCATAATTATAGATTTAATATGTTTAATTAAAAACTATAAGAAGATTAAGCAGAAAGAAAATTATCCATTACTTGTTTTAATACTAGTAATGATAATTGTTGCAACCTTAAGAGAAATTAATCCTGGAATTATTGTTATAAATTCTGCGTTTAGTCTTATAACAATTATTATGTATTTTACAATTGAGAATCCTGATGTTAAGGTTATTAATGAACTTAATAGAAATAAAGATATATTAGAGAAGAATAACGAGGAAAGATCGAATTTACTATTTAGAATGACTCAAGAAGTTAGAAAACCAATAAGTAATATTGATTCATTAGTCAATATGATTGATGTAGAAAATGAGTATGTTAAATTAGAAGATGTTGTAAGTGCGATTAAAAATAATACAAGGCAAATATCGTATGTTGTAAACAATATATTAGATGTGACCGATATAGATGTTAGAAAAATAAAAATTACTAATTCTAAATATGATGCAAGAAGATTATTTGAAGAGATAAATTTATTTATTAAAGATAAGATTGGTAAGAATGTTGCATATAATTATTATATTAGTAGTGAAATGCCTAAATATCTTTATGGTGATTATATAAAATTAAAACAAGCGATTATGTCAGTATTAATAAACTCTGTTGAGAATACTAAAAAAGGTTTTATAGATATAAATATTAGTGTAATGATAAAATATGATATGTGCCGTTTAATTATTACTGTTGAAGATTCAGGAGTAGGTATGAATATTCAGCAAGTTAATGATATTCTTACCCTTGATAAACAACTCGATGAAGAAGATGAGAAAAAGTTAAACAAAATGGATGTCGATTTAAATATTTCTAAAAAAATAATAAATATTATTGGTGGAAGTTTAATGATTAAAAGCGAGGTAGATAAAGGATCAGAATTCATTATAGTTATCGATCAAAAAATAGCTGAAGAAAAAAAGATAAAAAGAGATAAAAATTTAAATGATGATGGCACTGTTTTAATAATGGATGATGATTTAAATTTATTATATAAAGAGAAAAAAGCATTTTCGAATAATTCTATTAATGCAGTTGGAACTATGTATGGCCTTGATGTAATTAATAGAATTCGTGTAGGCGAAAAATATGATTATATTATTCTCGATGATGATACAGTAAAAGGTAGTGCGAAAAGTGTTTTGGATGAATTAAAAAATATTTCAAATTTTGATATTCCGGTTATTGTTATGCTAGAGAAGAATAAGGAAAATATAAAAGAGCATTACCTTGAAATTGGTTTTAGTGATTATATATTAAAAGATAATTTAGAAAATAATATAGATGATTTTATAAAAAAAATAAGAAATTAAATAATAAATAATTTATAGTTGAATAGTTTTCAACTATTTTTCATTTACAAGGGTATTTTGAAAATGTTATAATTAGTATGTTGAAAGTTGGTGGTTAAATGGTTTATTTAGATTATAGTGCAACTACTAAAGCTTCAGATGAAGTTATTGATAGTTTTGTTAAAGCAACTAATTATGCAGGGAATCCTAATTCATTACATAAATATGGAATTGAGGCAAACAATTTAATTAGTGCTTCTACTAAGCAGATTGCAAAACTTTTGGGTGTGAAAACTGATGAGGTTATATATACAAGTGGAGCTAGTGAGTCTAATAATACTGTTATAAAAGGGATATGTTTTAGTCATCCTAATAAGAAACATATTATTACAACTCCTTTTGAACATTCTTCTATATATGGACCAATTAATTATTTAGTGGATTTGGGATATAAAGTTGATTTTGTAAAAATTAAAGATAATGGATTAGTTGATTTAGATGATTTAAAAAGTCTAATAACAGATGATACTATACTTGTAAGTATTGGTTGTGTTAATAGTGAAATAGGTGTTAGGCAAGATATTGAAGGTATAGGTCAAATGCTAAAAAAATATAAGTCACTTTATTTTCACTCTGATATAACACAAGCTATTGGAAAAGTAAAAGTAGATCTAACTAATGTAGATCTTGCAAGTTTTTCGGGACATAAAATATTTTGTTTTAAAGGTATTGGATGCTTAATTAAGAAGAAAAATGTAAGTATAACTCCTTTAATTCATGGTGGTAAAAGTACTACAAGTTATCGTAGTGGTACTCCTGCAACAGAATTAATTGTATCTTTAGCTAAGGCATTAAGACTTGCGCTTGATAAAATTGATGAAAAATATAATTATGTAAAAGAGTTAAATGCTTATTTAAAAGAAGAAGTATCTAAAGTTGATAATGTATATATAAATAGTAATGATAAGTGTATACCACAAATATTAAATATGAGTGTTATAGGTATAAAACCTGAGGTTTTACTGCACTCACTTGAAGAATTTGAAATATATATTTCAACTCAATCAGCATGCTCAGTATCTACGATATCTAAGGCAGTTATGGCACTTACTAATTCTAAAGATAGAGCTAGTAGTAGTATAAGAGTTAGTTTGTCTTATAAAACTACTCAAGAGGAAATAGAATTATTTATTAAATATTTTAAAGAGTGTGTAGAAAAACTAAGGAGTGTTAAAGTTGAAAGTAATTAGAATAAGTGCGATATGGTGTAGTAGTTGTTTGATTATGAAGAGTAGATTTAATGAAGTAGCTAGTGAACTTAATATTGATATTATCGATTATGATTATGATATTGATACTGATATGGTTGATAAATATAATGTTACCGATATTCTTCCAGTATATATAAAAGGTGATAAAAGATTAGTAGGAGAACATACTAAGGAAGAAATTAGAAAGTTTTTGAGTGATTAAAATGAAAAAAATAGTTTATATCTTAGTATTTTTCTTTGCAATTTTTTTCAGTGTTTCTTTTGTAAATGCAAAGGACGTGAAACTTTATTTATTTCATAGTTCATCATGTCCGCATTGTAAAGAAGAAAGAGCGTATTTAAAAAAATTAAAGAAAAAATATGATTATATAAAGGTAAAAGAGTATGAAATTCATGAAAGTATGTCTGTAACTGAACAAGTTAGAGATGGTCTTAAGATAAAGGAAAGTTATGTTCCAATTACTGTTGTTGGAAATGATTATATTATTGGATTTAGCAGTAGTACTGAAAGTGATATTGAATCATTAATTGAGCAGTATCATGGTAGTGATTATTGTGATGTAGTAGATGCAATATTAAACAAAAAAAATGTTTCTAAGTGTAAAAAGCAGAATAAGGATATTATTAAAAAATCAAGTATAAAAAAATTACCTTTAATTGGTAAGGTAGATGTAAAAAAAGTATCTCTTCCACTTGTTTCTATAGTGATAGGTCTTGTAGATGGATTTAATCCGTGTGCGATGTGGATTTTACTATTTTTAATTACTATGTTAATTAATTTAAAAGATAGACGACGTATGTGGATATTAGGTTTTACATTTATTATATCATCAGCTTTAGTTTATTTATTATTTATGCTTGCATATCTTCAAGTAGCATCTGCAATTATACAAACATGGTTTAAATATATTATTGCCCTAGTTGCACTAGTAGGTGGTATAATTAATTTAAGATCATATATTAAAAGTAGAAAAAAAGATGTTGGATGTGATGTTACTGATGCTAAAAAAAGAAGAAAAATAGTTGATAAAATTAAAAAAATATTGGCAGAAAAAAGTTTTATTTTTGCTTTCTTTGGCATAATATTTCTAGCTTTTTCAGTTAACTTAATTGAACTTGCTTGTTCTGCAGGGTTACCTGTTATGTTTACTAATATAATAGCTATGAATAATGTTAGTGCATTTGAAACGTTTATTTATTTCTTCTTATATTTACTATTTTTTATGATAGATGATATTATCGTATTTAGTATTGCTATGATTACATTTAAGGTGACAGGTATATCTAATAAGTATAGTAAGTATTCACATCTTATAGGTGGTATTATTATGATAATAATAGGATTGCTTATGGCATTTAAAACAGAATGGTTAATGTTTAATTTTTAGGAGGATTATGAAATTAATTTATGTTCATCATGCAGAACGTGATTTTAGTAATTTAAATGATGATTTAAGACAATTTGACGATATAACTTTAGATGGTGTTAAAGATGCAGAATTGTTATCTAGTAAAATAGAGAAATTAAATGTTACGAAAATTATTTCATCACCATATAAAAGGTGTAAACATACTGCAGAAATATTAAATAAAAATTTAAATATTGATATTATTTATGAAGATAGATTTAATGAATTTAAAAAGTGTGAAACTAAAGAAGAATTTTTAAAAAGAAATATAGATGCTATAGAAGATATTATTAATGAGTGTAATGATTCTGATAATATTATATGTGTTACAAGTGGAGTAAATTTAACGGCGTTTATATGCCATTATTATAAAATTAATTATGATAATAAGACACCGTTAGTACAAGCTTTTTCTACGTCTCCAGTAATATTTGAATATAAAAAATAAATTATTAATAATATATTATAGTGTGTAAGGAGTTGATTCAATTGACTAATAATTTAGTAGTTAGAAGTAGTAGTGCTGAATTTTTGATTTTTGAAAGACAAACACATGATAGAGGAATTCAAGTTAGATTTGAAAATGGTGATTTGTGGTTAACACAAAAAGCAATTGGAGAACTTTTTAATACAACTAGAAATAATATTACCATGCATATAAATGATATATATAATGCTTTCGAAATGGATGAAAATTCAACTAGTAAGAAATTCTTACTAGTTCAAAATGAAGGTAATAGAGAAGTAAAAAGAAATGTACAGTATTATAATTTAGATATGGTAATTTCTATAGGTTATAGAGTTAACTCTGATAAAGCTATTCAATTTAGAAGATGGGCGACAAATATATTAAAAGAGTTTTCTAAAAAAGGATATATAATTGATAAACGAAGAATGGAAAATGGAGCTTTTTTTGATGAGGATTATTATGATTCATTACTTGCTGAAATAAGGGAAATAAGATTATCTGAAAGAAGATTTTATCAAAAAATTACAGATATATATGCAACTAGTGTAGATTATGATTCGAAGGCACCAACAACTATTAAGTTTTTCAAAAAAGTTCAAAATAAAATTCATTATTCAATTTCCCATCAAACTGCAGCAGAGATAATATATAATCGTGCTAATTCTGAAAAAAATAATATGGGACTTACATCTTGGAAGAATTCTCCTAATGGAAAAATTCTAGAAACAGATGTAGTAATTGCTAAAAATTATTTATCAAAAGGAGAATTAGAGCAACTAGAATTAATTGTTTCTGCATTTTTAGATTTAGCTGAATCAAGAGCAAAACGAAATATTCCAATGACAATGGAAGATTGGGCCACAAGAATAGATAAATTTTTACTTGCAGATGATAGAGATATATTGAAAGATGCTGGAAAAATATCACACGAAATAGCAATGGACAAAGCATTGACTGAGTTTGAAAAATATAGAATAAAACAAGATAAACTATATAAATCGGACTTTGATTTATTATTAGAAGAAAGTGGGAGTGATTAAATGGATAAAAGAATAAAGGAAGCACTTGATAATGAATTTAAAAGACAAAATGATAATGTAGAATTAATAGCTTCGGAAAATTATGTATCTACTGATATTTTAAAATTACAGGGAAGTATATTTACTAATAAATATGCAGAAGGTTATCCAAAAAAAAGATATTATGGTGGATGTATAAATGTTGATACTATTGAAAATATAGCAATAGAGTATGCTTGTAAATTATTTAAATGTAAGTATGCAAATGTTCAACCTCATAGTGGTTCTTCTGCAAATATGGCAGTATATCGTGCGTTACTTAAACAAGGTGATACAGTATTAGGTATGAACCTAACAGATGGAGGACATTTAACACATGGTTCTAAAGTTAGTTTTAGTGGAATTGATTATAATATAGTTGATTACAAGGTTGATAGTAATACGGGCTTAATTGATTATGATAATGTATTAGAAATTGCACTATCAGCAAGACCAAAAATGATTATAGCAGGAGCATCTGCATATTCAAGAGAAATTGACTTTAAACGTTTTCGTGAAATAGCTGATAGAGTTGGAGCATATTTAATGGTTGATATGGCTCATATTGCAGGATTGGTTGCAACTGGTTTTCATATGTCTCCAATTCCTTATGCAGATGTAGTAACATCTACAACGCATAAAACATTACGTGGTCCTCGTGGAGGATTGATTTTAACAAATAATGAAGAAATAATTAAAAAGATTAATAAAACCATATTTCCAGGAATTCAAGGTGGACCTTTAATGCATGTAATTGCAGCAAAAGCAGAATGTTTTTATGAAGCATTGCAAGATGATTTTAAAGAATATATTAATCAAGTAGTAAAAAATACACAAGTGCTTGTTGATGTATTTAAAAAGAATAACATTAAGGTTGTATCTGATGGCAGTGATAATCATTTGTTACTTTTAGATGTGGCTTCTATTGGACTTACTGGTAAAATTGCTGAAGAGATGTTAGATGAAATAAATATAACTGTAAATAAAAATACAATTCCTGGTGAGAAGAATAGTATGAATGTTGCAAGCGGTATTCGTATTGGAACTCCTGCAATGACTTCAAGAGGCTTTAAAGAAAAAGAATTTGAAATGATTGCCAATATTATGGTACAATGTTTATACGGTAGGAAAACTAAAGATGAATTAAAAAAAGAAGTATTAGATATTACATCTAAGTTTCCTATTTATAAGGAGGAATTATGGAAAAAGTAATAGACGGAAGATTAATGAGTGAAGAAATTAGAGCTGAGTTAAAACAAAGTATAAAATTTGAAATGATTAAACCATCTATTGCAGTTATTCAAATTGGCGATAATGATGCTAGCAATTCTTATATAAGGGCTAAAGAAAAGGCTTGTGATGAGGTTGGTATATATTTTAGACATTTCAAATATGATTTAGGTACATCAGAGTTAACAGTTATTAATAAAATTAAAGAATTAAATAATGATGAATATGTTAATGGAATAATTGTACAATTACCACTTCCAGAAGGGTATAATGAAAAGAGACTAATTAATACAATAATTAATAGTAAAGATATTGATGGACTTACAGATATAAATACAGGAAGATTAATAAGTGGTAGAAAGACTTTAATACCTTGTACTGCGCTTGCTGTAATGGAAATGTTAAAAAGAAGTAATGTAGAGATTGAATCAAAGCATGTAGTATTAGTAGGTAGGGGTAAATTAACTTGTAAACCTCTAATTCAATTATTCTTAAATGAAAATGCAACTGTAACAGTATGCCATTCTAAAACATTAGAACTTGAAAAATATACTCGTGATGCAGATATCTTAGTAAGTGCAACAGGTGTAAATAATATTATTACTAAAGATATGGTTAAAGATGGTGCAGTTGTTATTGATGTTGGAGTTAATTATGATACTGGAAAGATAAGTGGAGATGTAGATTTTGATAACGTAATTGATAAAGTGTCATTAATAACTAAAACTCCAGGTGGGGTAGGACCAATGACTGTTACTATGCTTATAAAAAATGCAATTTATTGTTATCAAAATAAGAAAAAATGAAATTTTCACCCACATTTAAAATAATATTTGGTTTTTTACTAGTATTGCTTATTGCTGTAATATCAGGTATTTATCACATCGATTTTAATAAGTATTTAAAGAGTGCTAATGAGGCTATTGTAAGTGATAATGATAAATTAAAAAAAATAAAAGTTGAACTTGTAAATTGTATTGATGGTGATACTGCAAGATTTAAAGAAAATGGTAATATTTATACTTATAGATTTCTTGGCATTAATACACCTGAGGTAAATCCTGTTGTAGAAAGATATGGGAAAGATGCTAGTAATTATACTTGTAAAAAATTAAAAAGTGCTAAAAATATTTATGTTAGTTACGAAAAGACGAGTATTAAAACTGATAAATATCAAAGGCATTTAGTATGGGTATATGTAGATGATAATCTACTTCAAGAATTACTTATTGAAAATGGATATGCTTATGTTGAATATGTTTATACAAATCTTACTTATTTAGATCAGCTTTATAAATCAGAAAAAAAAGTAATAGAAAGTAAAATTAATTTGTATAATGAATATAAAGTAAAAAATTATAAAAATAAAAAATATATTGTATTGTTTAAAAATGTTAAAGTATTAGATGAAATTGAAGTAAATAATGGTAGTAGGGTGGATATTATTGCTAATCCTGAGTCTAAAAATAAGAAATTTGTTGGTTGGACTTTGGATGGTGAATTATATGACTTATCAAAGCCAATTACTCAAGATATGATTTTAGAAGCAAGTTTTGAATAAACAGAAAATATATTAAGTATTAATTAATGTGTTAGTGTTATAAAATTAGGATATGTTTTTGCATATCTTTTTTTTATAAATAATAGAATAATAATAAAAAACATGATAAAATATAAGTGTTAAATGAGAGGATGAAGTAATGAACGGGGTAATGAATCAGGATACTTTTTTAGAGTATAAGGAAAAACTAATTAATCTTGTAAATAAAATAAATGATGGTAATGATGTATTAGATGAATACTATAAAACTTTAAATAATTTATTATCTTATGATTTAGGACGTATTTTTCCGAACAAATGGCAAGGCTTAACAATTGTAAGTGATGAAAATCATATTGCTGATTTTTCAAAAACTAATGCTACAATTAATTTTAATTATATGGATATTAATGGATATGCTGATTTTAGAAACTGTAAAATTATTAATCTAAAATCAATTGAAGGAAAAACATTTGGAATGACATTTGATAGGCAAGTTTATTTAGATAATTCTGATATATTTTTATCAAATAGATTTTCTAAATCTATTAAAGATAAATACGATGGTGCTTTATTAACTTTTGATGATTTAGTCAGTTTAGATTTTGAGCAATTAAAAGAATTAAGAGACAAAAACATTGTTAAACATTTAAATAATGATATACATTATATTGAATTTATAAACTGTTTAGGGTTTACTAGAGCACTAGAGTTATATGAATACTATCATGATGATTATGAATATGCTGAAAGTATTTTTAAAGTATTATATGAATATAAGGTAGGTAACAATTTACAAGATTTTGATAGTACATTTATGAAAGTACTTGAAGTTATTAGCGTTAATAGTGTTGCTAAATATTTAGATAATATTTTAACTAAATCTATACTAAAGAAGACACCATATGATCCTGATTGGATTCTTATAAATAATGCTCCAGAGAAATATAAAGAAAATCATGAAGAGATATACTTAAGAAATGTTAATATGCCGGATTTTTTAAGAAATGATTGGTATTCAAAAAGTGTTAATTACGATGATTTTCTTGAGTATATTGACCTATTTAAAGGTGCTCCATTTGTTTATTTTATCTCTGGTTTTAATAAGAATGTAATAAACTTTGCTAATCAAGTAGGATATGAACCACTTAGATTAATTTTAAAATATCATCATGATGTATTTGAATATTTTAATTATGCTAGTATTTATTTTTTTAAAGATTATTGCAAAGATATTCCTACTAATTTAAATAACGATAGTTTTGAAAGATGGTTTTTAAAAGTAATAAAAAATTATATTTATAAGCATCAATATCTTATAGAAAGTTATATGGATATTAATGGTAAGAAAAAATATATACTTCATAGTAATTTTAATTCTATGAATATCAATATAATAAGTTCATATAATACAATTAATGATTTTTTTCATCATTCTAGGTATGACTTAGTTTTAGATGGTGAGCAACATAAAGTTTTAGATACTTTTAATATAAACAATTTAGAAAAATTATGTAAAGAAACAGGAATTTTATCAATAGCTTCCCCAAGAAAAATATTAAATGAAGTATATAGGCTTTTAACATACAAGGTGAAATTGTCTGCAAATATAATAGATTATAATGATTTTTGCTTGAAAATAGTAAACTATATTGAACATCTTATGTTATATGGAGAAATGTCTTTGGATAATTTAGATAGAATAAAAGGTTCTTTTAGAGAAAAATATCCAAGTATTTTTATGGATAGGAATGCTCCGGATGAATTAATTGATGCATTTTATAATTGTAATATTGATGGTGATGTAATATATAAATATAAAGATTATGTTAAGTATTTATATGATAAACATTTACAGTATGTAATTAAAGGAGATTATGAATTATATATAAATGGCCTTTCTGAAAATTTTCTTGAACAATATTCTACTAGATTTGGTACACCTGCATTACTTGAAATATTTACTAAATATGGCTTTATAATTAAAAATAAAGGTCTTAAAATAGCATCAGATTTTTATGAAGGTATTACTAAAGAAGAAATTGATGATGAAATTATTAGATACATTTATAATGCTATTCTTGATTATAGAAAAGATGGAGGTATAGTATATAAAGATTTAAAAGATGTTCCCGAATTCTATAATAAATATCCCCAAATCTTTTTAACAGAAGAAGATATAGAATTATTAAATAGTAAATATAAAAAAAGTACTGTAAAGAATATTGAAGATGAATTTTATGATTACTGTATAGATTCTACATTTATTCAACAATATCCTATTTTAATAGATATATTAAAAAATAAAAATTTACAATTAATAATGAATTCAAGAAATAATTATAATACAAGTTCTTTAGATAATAATTTTTATTATAGCGATTATGATATTTATTACAATTTAATAAGTTATTTGGGTAATGAAACTTATTTAAAAGCTCTTTATAAGTATGGCCCATATTTAGAAAATGCACAAGAATATTTATCTGATGCATTCTTTGATTCAAAAAATTCACTAGAAAAAGGAAAACCTTTAGAGTATTATTGTACAGCTATTGAGGATGCAATTGTTAAATATTGTTATTTAGGTGGTAACTATTATCGTCATGATGCACCGGAATTTTTGAAGAAAAATCATCCAGAATTATTTCTAGATGAAAATGCACCCGATATTTTACATTATAGTTATTATCCAAATTTATCTAATAATATAAATTTTGATACCATTAGTATTCATCCTGAGTGGTTGCCTTATTTAAAGGATAAAAGAATATCACAAGTTTTTTTACGAAATATAAACTATGACAAAGATATTATAACTCATTATTTTAATATATTAGGTGAAAATGATGGTTTAAAACTTGGATTCAGATATCCTGATATTATTAATAAGATGTTACATTCTAAAGAAAGTGTTGACTTGGTAAAAAGATGGTATGATAAAACAGGTGGAAGGTTTATTCCAAATAATGTAGTAATGCAAGCATTTGATATTTCTGAGGCTGACAAGTTTTTAGCAAATGGGCGTAAATGGAGTAAGCTTATGAGTATTAAAGAGTTTTCGTATTCTGATGAGACTGTTGATGCACTTTTAAAGCTTGCATATGCGTTTGGAATTTTTGACAATGATTCAAAAGGATATAATCAACTATATGAATTACTTACCACATCACCTAAAACTATTTCTAAAGAAACTTATGAATTATTAAAAGAAAAAGAAGATAATAGTTATACTTTTAGAGATGTTAGAAATGCTTTAGGAATCAAGGGTGATAAATTAATTGATAAAATATATACTAAGAAAAATGATAGCGAATATGAACTTACAATAGAAAATAATGTTAATAAAGATGTGTTTAGCACACTAAATATTTGTTTAACAGTTGCGATTAATTATCCAGTATTAACAGGATTTAAAGCACACTCGTTATTTGGTAGATTTAAATTGCAATATGATCCAAAATTTAGAGAATTTTTATTTAATAACTTGAGTACTATTTTAAGTAATGATAAGTATTCTAAAAATATTGCAAGTATCCAAAGAAATTTTAAAAATATATGTGCGATAAATAGTAATCGTAAACTAACATTAGATATGGCATTAAATTATGTATCAACAATAAAATATTCTGAATTAGATACTGTTAATGATAATGTTGCAAGAATTTCATCTATTGCTGGATATGAACAAGAAGAATTTGCGGTACTACAGAATATATACAATTATGGAAAACAAAGAGTTTATAGTAGTATTCCTAGAATTGAAAATAAAACCGATGAATTTAATTATGAGATGCTAAGGCTTGATGATCCGCTCGCACTTGCGATTGGAACTCTTACTGATTGTTGTCAAGAGTTAGGTGATCAAGCAGAGTGGTGTATGCAACATTCTATGACTAGTGCTGATGGTAGAGTATTTGTTGTTAAAGATTTTGAAGAAAACATTATATCTCAAAGTTGGGTATGGAGAAATAATAATACTATTTGTTTTGATAATATTGAAATACCTAATAAAGTATTTGAAAGGTATGATGATGAATATATAGCAAAAAAAGTTTATGATGTATATAAACAGGCTGCACTAGAAATAATTGAAAAGGATAAAGAAAAATATAAAGAATTATTAGATAATAAAATTATTACAGAGGATGAGTATAGTAAGTTTATATTGAATAAAGTAACAGTTGGTTTAGGTTATAATGATATAGCAGACGTCATTAGAAATAATGCAAAAAAAGATACAAATATTGTACATCCGCTAGATTATAAAGGCCCAGTAAAGTTAACTTATGGACCATATACTAATGATTCTAAAGAACAATATGTTTTAGAAAGTGTAGATAACAGTGTTATTTACAGTGGTAGGAATTTAGCTGTTTTCAATGATGAATATAAGATACTTGATGAATACTCACTAGATAGTAAAGAACTTTTCAATATTATAAGTTTTGATAGACTTAAGTATGATTATTCGGAGATTAGTGAATATTTTGAGGAAGATAGTATTCCTATGAAAGCTATTTCTAAAACTTATAATTGTAACATTTCCGATACTAAAGTATTAAAGAGTGCAAATTTTGTAATTATTTATAGTATTAATGATGATATAATTAAATTATATGATATCATTATTAATGATAAAGTAGAAATAAATGGTAAAAGCGTAGATATTACAAATATAGTAGAAGAACAATTGTCTCTAGCTTTAAAGCAAATTAAAAATAATAGTAAGTTTGATACTTCAATGCTTGATAGTGATGCAATGAAATTATTTAATAATGCCTTAAAAATTGAGAATAAAATTAAAATAAAATAGTGGAGGATTATGTTTGATATAAAAAAGATATATTTTAAATTGAATAATTATGAGATTAATATTGATGTTAATGATATATGTAAAATTACTTATAATGGTAAAAGTAAAACAATAAAAAAAGAAGAAATTGTCGAAAATTTAATTAATATTGTTAAGATAACATTTGATTGGAAGTGCGAATATATTGATAGAAGATATATAGATGGTAATAACTGGGAATTAGTAATTGATAATAAAAAATATCGAGGGCATGCTAAATATCCATCTAAGTTTGAAACACTAGAAAATCAGTTTGAGTTAATAATTGATAAATTAATATAAAAAGGAAGTGTTATAGTGTTAAAAAATGATTTACTAAACCTAGATTTAGATGGATTAAAACCGTATGTAATTGGTGCATTTACTCACGTATACGGTAGTAATTATCATGAAATAATTGCAAATAGAATAAATAAAGCTATGTATTTTACTTATATTGATATTGAAGGGTTAAAAAATTATATAAAAAAATCATTAGAATATAAAAAGTATAAACTTGTTCTTTCTTTTTTTGAGCAAATAGGATATGATGTTGAAAAATATAAAAATCTTAATTTAGATGAATTAGCTCAAGAAAAAAATCTTGATAAATTATTGAAAATATATTTTGGCTTTTTTAATAATATTTTTGAAGAGGAAAAATACAATAATCTTTTTTGTACAATTAGACTTTTCAATTTGAACAATATTAGAATTGATAAAGAAAAAGGCTCTACTTTTAAGAGAAAATTAAAATTAATTAATTTTCTAAGAGACGGTAATGAAGAAATAAATGAAGATAATTATTCAGATTTTATTAATACTAAAGAGTGCAGCATTTTATTAGATAGAATAAAAGAGTATAATGATATATATGATAAATTGAAGCAAGAATTTATACAATATAAAAGTTCTTTTTCTAGATATGAGAAATATATTGAAAATGATAAAATTAAAAAAAATGCAATCTTTAAAAAAGGTATGGATTATATATATAATGAATTATTATCATCTATCAAGCCAGATTTAAAGAAAAAATTAGAAGAATTACCTAGAGAAAAAATTTATGAATTGTTTTTTGACAATACTTGGAATAGTGAATTAAAATGTACTAGTTTAATTGAAGCTTTTGATAAGAAATATATGGATGATTTATACTCTAGTGAAGAGAGTTTATTTACGAAGTCAGTTTTGGCTTCTTATCAAATAGAATACTTACGAATATTCAATATAGAAATGCCAATTGAAAAGCTTAATAAACATGGTTTTTCATACTTTCATACCAAACAAGATGTTTTAAATTATTTAAATTTTTTAAAAAGTGATGAGGTACAAAATTTAATACCACAGCAAGATTTAATCGATAAATTTAAAGAATTATGCAAAGAAAACTATGAAATTTATGAAAAAAGGTATTATACCAATAGAATGGATTTTTTTAATATTTTAACTAAGTTGAATTCTAATCAGGATTTGGATGATTGGTTAATTGATAAGATAAAAAGTAAGAGTATCTGTATTACTATGGGAGGAGCAAATAATATAAATGGATATGTTTCTGTTATGTTTTATACGGTAAACAATGATACCTATGGTTTTTTAGATAGAGCTTTTATTCATGAAAATGGACATATCATTGATGATAGTCCTAACGGATGTGGCTTTGAATTGTTAGATGATTGTAACTCTAAAGAGTATAATAAATATGATAATAGTTATCGTAAATATGAAAAATTTAATGAAACAATTAACGATATGTTTGTCTCTGAAGCGATTATTTATTTGCACCAAAAAGGGATTCATTTATTAGAAGAAAAAGAACATGCTAATAATAATTGGCAGGAATATTTTGATACAGGATTTATAGAAAAACTATTAAGGCCATTAATTGAAAGATACCGTAGTATAGTTATTGAAGCCAAGATTAATGTAGATAGAAAAATATTAAGTTCTTATATTGGTGAAGATAATTTTGAAGAATTAGTTGATGTTATAAATAAAGTTGATTATTTATGGAATAGAGGGTTAGATTATAAACTTAAGAATGATAAAGATAACGCGGATGTTATAGAATATTATAGAGAGCTTGAAAGAGCAAAAGAAATATATATAAATATTGATGCTTTTGTAGCTAATAATTACGAAGTAATGAGTGTGAAAAAATAAAGAGGTTTTGTTTATGGATAAATTAACAGTAAAGGAATTTGAAGAAATAAAAAGAAAAATGAATGATATTTATCTTAATGCAAGAGTTGAATATGATGATAGCGCTAATACTAAAGATAAATATCTAGAACTGCAAAATAGATTAATAAATAGTGATTTAAGTTTAATTCCTGCTAAATTATGGGATGGAATAAGGATACTTAGAGAACACGATTCTTTACTATCTATATCAAATTATGGAGATGATATAGAGCGTTTTATAGATTTTATTGGTGAAGCAAATATAAGTTATGTTTTACAAAATCACTTTGATGTATTTATGTTTTCAATAAGATACATTAATAATTTAGTATATGATGCAAATACCAATGAAGATAGAAAAATAGATGCAACTATTTCTTTTAAAGATGCATTTAGAAAAGAAATAAAAAAAATGTTATATGATAATCCACATTATATGGAATATGATGATGATGGTAATTTAGATATACCTGCAGATTTGAAATCATTAAATTTTAAAATACTACCTAGTGATCAAGTTCTTGATGGAATTCTTAAATATGGAGAAGATGCTTTTTTTATTAACCCTCACCAAACACAATTGGATATTTTAGAAAATTGTAATCTAGATTATTTGCGCAATTTTAATATAGACACTAAAAATAGTGATACCTTAGGTTATATAGATTATATAAAATCTAAAGAAGAAAATTATCGAGTTTATCTATTTTTAGATACATTAAAAAATTATATAAGAAAGAATGGTACATATCAAGAGTTTTTAGATGATGTAGCCGAGGCATTAAATGATCAGCGTACATATGGTAGATTTCAACGTTTTCCTAGTTATGAGAATATTGAAGGGCCATTTAGGGAAAAATATCCAAGTATTTTTATTGATAAAGATGCTCCTGATGAATTAAAAGAAGAATTTTATCATGGATTAATAAAACCTGGTCTGTTAAATAAACATAAAGACTGGGTGAATTATTTAGTAGATAAAGATTTAAGCAAGGTTATTTATTGCACTGATATACATTTATTTAATGAAAAAAATATATTTATTAAGAGATATATCTCTAGATTTGGAAATATTGCTACACTAAAATTATTTACTGATTATGGTTCTTTTTTAGAAGATATGAGAGATTTTAAATTCAAGGGTAGTACCAAAGAAGATATAGATGCTGCTATTGAAGAATATGTGATAAAAAAAATAAAACAAAGAAAAAAATATCGCTTTCTAGAAGAAAATTCATCTTTTGTAGAAAAACATCCAGAGTTATTTCTTGATTTATCTAATAGTAATTTTAGTGAAGATGAAAAAATTCATTATACCGATTTATTTTATGAACATAGTATTACATTTGGTGATATTTATAATAATTCAGTATTAGTTGAAATATTAAAGAATAAAAATTTGAATATTTGCCTTCAAAATGGAAATTATAAGGGGATTTCTAATTTAATAAAAGTATTAGGAAATGAGCAATTTCTTTATCTATGCAAAAAATATGGTTCTTATCTTGATTTAATTGGAAGAAGAGATTTTAAATTAGAAAAAAATGGTGATTTATATACTTTAAATGCTTATACATATCAGTTATCAAATATTACTTTTGAACATTTTCAAAAAGAAATAGAAAATGTAATTGTTGAAGATATTATGAATGGATATGCAAAGTATAATGCAGATACTGATTTAGGATTCTTAAAAAGAGATTATAAAGAGTTATTTATACCTTCTAATTTACCAACTGAATTAATAGATGCCTTTTATGGTTCAAATTTTAATTTTGAACTTTTAAATAAATATTCTAAATATTTAAAAGATTTAGATGAAACATATTTAAATGCAGCTCTTATAAGAAGTGCTCATAACTTAGAAAATATGAGGTCATATTTAAATTTTTTTGGCTCTGCTGCAATTAAATTAGGAACTCGTTATCCAGATACTGTAACTAAACTTATAGATAATAATCAAATTTTATTATTGAAACAATGGTATATAAAAACAAAAGGTAAATTTTTACCTAGTATTGTTGTAATGCAAAACTTTGATACTGATGAGATAGATAAATTTTTAAGTAATAGTAATAAATGGTCAAATCTGGTTAAAAAGACAAATATTGCAAGTTCTGAAGAAAAAGATGCATTATTAAAGCTTGCATATGCATTTGGTGTTTTTGATAATGATGAAGCAGGGTATAATAAACTAATATCTTTATTAACAGAGGCACCAACACATTTAGAATCTAAGTATTCTAGCATTGAATCATATTTTGCTTCTATTGAAAATCCTGAAAAAGGAAATAAAGCTGATAATGTTGAAAGTAAAGAAATAGTATATGCTACATTAAAATTTGTTTTGAAAAAAGAAAACTATGCCTTTGATGATAATAAGCCTTTACTAGAGCAAATATATCATAAAAATAAAGATGGGTCATATACGCTACTTTTGGATAATAAAAAATATCCACGATCAATAATGTGTATAAGAGACATTTTAAAAAGGATAACCCCATCACCAATTATTGCAAAGTCAAGTATTCACCGTATGTTTGGTCGTTTTAATATGCAATATGATCCAGATTTTACAAAGTTTTTTCTTAATAATTTAGAATCTATCATTAATGATGAGAAAGTATCTAAATATATTGCTAATATTCAAAGACAATTTTTTAGTATAAAAACAATTAATAGTAATCGGACTCTTACTATGGATTTGGCTATTAGTTATGTTGAAAATAATAAATACGAAAACGTTCAAGTAGGAAATGAAGATTTAGCCGTTGTTTCACAAATTGCTGGGTATTCACAAAATGATGTGAATACATTACAAGATATATATAATTATGGTAAACAGAGAGTATTCAGTAGTATACCTAGAGTTGAGAGTACTTATTTAGATTATGAATATGAGATCTTAAGATTAGATGATCCTCTTGCTCTTGCAATAGGAACACTTACTGACTGCTGCCAGGCATTAGGTGATGTTGCAGAATCGTGTATGCAGCATAGTATGGTATCAAAGGATGGACGTGTATTTGTCGTTAAAGATAAAGAAGGAAATATTATAGCACAAAGTTGGGTGTGGCGTAATGGTAACACTTTATGTTTTGATAATATTGAAGTACCTGATAGGCAAATGCGTGCATCAGGGGTAAAAAGAGGTCATGAAGATGATGGCATTAGGAATGATTTTACTGATAAAGTTTTAGAAGTATATAAAAAATGCGCAAAAGAACTAATGGAAATAGATAAGAAAAAATATCTTGAATTGCTTGATAAAGGCATTATAACTAAAGAAGATTATGATAGAATGGTTTTAAAAAAAGTAACTATAGGTGAGGGGTATAGTAATATTAAAGGTTCTTTTTCAACTCTAAAAAAAGATTCTAATATACAAAGACCTTTACCATATAATCCTAAAATATCCCTTAATAATGGATTATATACTGATGATTCTATAAAACAATATGTATTAGAAGATAGTGGTAAAGATAAATCATTTATAATTAATAACTTTTATATTGATAATGATATACATAAAGAATATAATGATAATAATTTTAAAGCTAGTGATTTGTTTAGATTGAAAAAACTTGAGTCTTTAAATGATAATGAATATTCAAACATAGATATTGATACTAGTGGAAGCAATCATATAATTAGTGATATTGCATATAATTATAATCTTAATCCAAATAATACACATGTAATTATGCATCCTAATTTTGCTATAATTTATGAGGTAAGTAATGAAGAAGTAAAAATAGCAGATTTATTTTTTAATACTAAAGTTATTATTAATAATAAAGATATGGATATAACTGATATAGTTGCTATGCAACTTAGACTTGCTATTGATCAGATTAGTAATGGCTGTAAGATAAATGTTACGTTTTTGGATGATGAACAACTTAATATGTATAAAAAAGCAATGGATTTAAAGGATGAAATAGATATAGAAAGGGGAATTAAAGGTGGAAAATAATATTAATGATATAGTTAATAATACATCAAAAGCTAATAATAAAGAATATGATAATAAAAATATTCATAATTTATTGAATTCAATAAAAGAATCAATTCTGAATAATAAACAAATTTTCTATCAAGCAAATGATATTGATAATAAAAATAACAATGGTGTTATATTAGATTTTAAGATAATTGAAAATATTTTTAATCTAGTATTCAAAGAAAAAATAATGTATGGGGATGTTATTAAATCAGTAAAAGATGAAAATAATAAAATAATTTATGGTAAGCAATTAAGTAATCTTGGTTTAGTTACAATTATTACTGATGGTAATCCATATATTACTTTAGAAATGATTCTAAGAAATATTTTAGCTTATAATTCTATTATATTATGTAATAATGGTAAATCATATGGACTTAATAATTTAATTGTAGAAATTGTTAAAAGTAATTTAAAAAAGTATAATTATGATGAAAATTTAGTTAATTTATATATTACTGATGATTATAATAAATTGCTTAAAAATTTTGCTAGTATCAATAAAGTAATATGTATAGGAAGTCATGATTTACAACAAATAGTATTGAGGCAAGCACAAAATTCAGTTATTTTAAGTGGCTATGAAAATTACGAATTATATATTGATTCTATAGATAATATAGAATTTATAAATAAAATAATAGAAACTAATTTAAATATACAAGTATATATAAGAAAAGATATTAATATAAAAATTGAAGATTCTATTGATGTTGTAGATGTGGATGAGGCTATATCTTTAATTAATTATAATGGCAGTGGATATAGTTCATCAATATTTACTAATGATAAAAATAATGCTTCTAAATTTTTACATGATATTAACTCAAAAATAGTTACAGTTAATACTAGCCCTACCATAGAAAGAATATGCGATATAAAACAGCAAGATTTAGTGGTTGAAAAAACAATGATTTATCCTATTTGACCACTAGGGAAATAGGTTTAGATTATGTGCTTTAGCCCACGAATTATTTAGAATTAAGAGGTAATCATAGGAAATATTATATGGTTATTTGAGTTGTTAAAGACGATAATTAATGATATAATACTTGATATAAGTTTTAAGGAGGAATAATTATGATTTTTGAACACGAATTTAAAGTAAAACCAAATGATATTAGAAGATTTAAAAAAAGAAATACATATCCTATTGCCCCACCAGCTCCAGAAAAATCACAGTTTTATGATAGAAAATTAAGTCAGTCTTTTGGTAATAGATTTTCGTATGAAAAATTTATTAATAAAAAAAATAATAACGAAATAGATGATCCAGACGTTCATGTTTTAATAAAGAAGAGGTAAATTAAAAAATATAACAAAAATACATAAAAGTGTATTTTTTTTCATATATTTTAATAGGTGGTTATATGAAGGAACAGTTTAAGAGTTTTGTAAGAAAAAATCCAATATTGGTTAAATATGTAGATTCTAACGAAATGACATGGCAAAAATTTTATGAGATGTATGATTTATACGGAGAGGAAAATAGTGTTTGGGATAAATATTTAAATAATAATATAGCCTCTAAGGATATTACAAAGACAACAGCTTTTACAGATTTATTAGCTTTTTTAAAAACTATTAATTTGGATTCACTTAAAGAGGGGATTAATAGTGTTCAAAGAGTATTAGGTGTTTTTCAGGATTTGTCTGGTAGTAAGAATGAAAAAAATGAAGATAAAAAAGAATATAAGCCAAGACCACTTTACAAACACTTTGAAGATTAATGAATATAGATATACAATATAAGTTAAGAGAAAATAGAATGTATTTAGATTATCTTCATTCTCATTCTTACTGGTATAAATATTTAAATAGAAACTCAAATTATTATAATGATTTTATAGAAAAGTTTAAAGAAGAAAATCACTTAAGACCAATTGATAGAATAAGTAGAACAATAGATACTTTAGATATGGTTAGTACTATTATATCTACTCTTAATAGTTGACACAAATAATTTATAATTATATAATTTTCTTGGGTGTTATTTATGCGAATAATTAGTGGTTGTTATAAAGGTAAAAAGATAGATGGATTTGATATAAATGGAACTAGGCCAACAAAAGATAGAGTAAAAGAATCTTTGATAGCCATGATTCAAACTAAAATAAGAAATAGTGTTGTTCTTGATTTATTTTCGGGAAGCGGTAGCCTCGGGATAGAAGCGTTATCTAATGGTGCGGATATTTGTTATTTCATAGATAATAGTAAAGATATTGTTAATATATTGAAAAAAAACTTAATGGGTATTAATAATAGTGTTTTAATTACCAAGGATTATAAAGATGCACTTACTGAATTTAAAGAAAAAAATATAAAATTTGATATAATATTTCTAGATCCTCCATATCATTTAAATATTTTAAATAATTCAATTAAAATGATAGAAGATTATAAGTTACTTAATAAAAATGGAATAATAGTTTGTGAATTTGAAGAAGAAGTTCCTTATAGTATTTATAATGTTATTAAAGAAAAAAAATATGGTAAGACTAATATAATAATATTAAAAAATGATTAAAAGAGTACAAAAACTATGTACTTTTAATTTTGTTTTTGTTATACTTAAAAAGTAGGTGGTTTTATGAAATATTTAAAAATATGTGTAGTTGTTTTATCAACTTTGTTACTTATTGCTTGTAGTAATAAACAAAGTGATGCTAAAAAGTTTAAAGATGAATATGAATCTTTAAATAATAAAACATCAGTTAGTGGTCATAAAATAAAAAGTTTAAAAATAAGTTCTAATAATCCTATTAAGTATTCTAATTATGATGAAATTATTGATGTAATAAAAAATAAATCTGGAGTTATTTATTTAGGATATCCAGATTGTCCATGGTGTAGGACTGCTATTCCTGTACTTTTAGAAGCTGCAAAAGATTATAAGATTGATACAATTTATTATTTAAATATAAAAGATGATAGAGATTATTATGAGGTTAAGGATAATAAACTAGTTTATCAAAAAGATAGTAATGGTAAAGAGAAAAAAGGTGTTAAAGGATATTTTAAATTATTAAAATTACTTGATAAAGAGTTAGATGATTATATTGTAAAAGATAGTGATAACAAAGAATATAATGTAGGTGAAAAAAGAATATATGTTCCATTAATTATCTTTGTAAATGATGGAAAAATTATTGGTACTCATACATCAACAGTTGATACTCAAGAAAGTGGGTATGATAATTTAACTGATGAGGAGTATGATAAATTAAATGGAATATATGCTGAGTACATTAAACAGCTGGTTAATAATTATTGTGATGAAGCATGTTGAATTTTGAAAAAAAATGATATATAATGATTTGGTCTTCGGACCATTTCGTTTTTTTATGGAGGATTATGAAAAAGAATTACCAATTATTAATGGATGAGGAAATAAATAAATTAGATTATACGCCAAAATTACTTTTGCATGTTTGTTGTGCACCATGTTCATCATATGTTTTAAAAACTTTAGCTAATCATTTTTCTATTTCTATATGTTATTATAATCCTAATATCACTGATAGGGATGAATATAATAAAAGATTAGAAGAATTAAAAAGATTTATTAATGATGTTAAATATAAAAATGATGTTAAAATTATTGATACAGAATATAATAATTTAGACTTTTTTAATTATATTAAGGGATTAGAAAGTGAACTAGAAGGTGGAAAAAGGTGTTATAAATGCTATTATTTAAGACTTAATTACACCGCTAAAAAAGCTAAAGAATTAGGATTCGATTATTTTACAACATCTCTTTCAATTAGTCCTTATAAAAATGCAGAATGGTTAAATGAAATAGGAATTGATTTAGAAAACGTTTATGGTGTTAAATATTTAGTTGCTGATTTCAAGAAGAAAAATGGATACAAAGAGAGTATAGAATTATCAAAAAAATATAATTTATATAGACAAGATTATTGTGGATGTATATACTCAAAAATAGAAAGAAGAAAGCATGATAAAGAATTTAAAAATAAAAAACAAGAAAATAAATGAAGCAAAAATTGTTAAAGCAGGGTTGGTTTCATTAACATTTATTCCAGTGATTCTTGCTGGATGTAATAGTGTTAACACAAAAGATTATTATTTAGTTTGTGAAAATAGTAAATATTATATATGTAAAAAAGTAGGAACTTTTAATAAATCTGATGATTATGAATTTAAATCAATTTTAGATAATAGAATTATAGGTTCTATTTGCTCTAATAGAGATAATTTTAATTATGAGACTCATAGATTTTCAACTAACTTTTTATGTGAATTACAAGTTGTTAGTATAAATGAGTTATTTAATAAAGATAGTATTAGTATTGATGATTTATTAAATATTGCTAATAATAATATAAATGAAATAGGAGATAGTTATTTTAAAAATACAAAGTATTATTTTAAATCTGATTTTGAATACGATCAAAATGCTAATCTTAAATTGTTTAATTATAACGATTCATTTATTTTAGGATATGATATTTCTCCTAAAAGATTAGATGGTACTAGCAGGTATATTTATTCTATAAAGGACATTGATGTTATAAAAATAGATTCTGAAAAGACAGTTGACGTATATGAAATAAATATAGACAGTAAAGATGATGCTTATATTACATATAATGAAACTATAGAGTTATTAACTAACTATCAATTAGAAAAAGTATTAAAAAAATAATATATATTTGTTGAAGTTTGATTTGACAAATATATTTTTTTATGCTAGTATATGCGCCATAGCGATTATTTGCTAAGGGGGGAATTTTGATGAAAAAAGTATTAAAAGGATTATTTAGTTTTCTTATAGCGCTTGTTAGTATATTTAGTATAACTAGTGTAAATGCTGAAAGTTATCCAAGTAAACTAACAAATGTTAAAAAGAATTATTTAATTAATTATAGTGGGTATAATCTATACTATAAGACTTACAGTGGAGGATATGCATTTTGTACATCATTTCACGTGCAAGGTGTTGGAACTAGCTGTTCGCTAAGCTCTACACAATGGAGCAGGCCAGCTCAAGCTGGAGTTGCTGCTATTATAAAAAAATATAATAGCAATAAATCACAAAAGAACTATTATTATGCAGAACTTGCAATTAATGAATTTTTATATTATAAAGAAACAGGAAATACTGTAAATAGAATTAGCTCGTATTATGATACAAGAAACTTTGATGGTGTAAAAGACTATTACAAAGTTGCAGTAGATGCTTATAATGATGCTAAAAAAGAATATAAAATCTCTTTATCTCCAAGTACACTTAACTTTAAACAATCAGGAGACTACTATGTATCTGATAAGATAACAGTATCACAAACAGGCGGAACTACTGCATCTTATGATGTAACAGTAACTGGTGATGTTAAGGCTGAAGTATATAATAAAAGTGGTAATAGTTTCTATGTAAGAGTTAAAAAAAGTGCCATTAAAACAGGAACTACATCTAATATTAATGTAAGTGTAAAAGCTACAAAGAATTTAGATATTGCTCAGAAATTTGATTGTGGATCTTATAATCAAACTTTAACACCAAATGCATATAAGACTATAGCTTATGCAACTGCAACTGCTAAAGTAGCTGGTAAAATTACATTAAAAGGTAATAAAGTTAATATTAATAAAATTGATAGTGAAACTAAAAAGGCAGTAACTGGTGCTACTTTAGTTGTAAAAAATAAAAATGGCAGTGAGATTGCTAAATTTAAAACAAGTGAAAAAGCATATACTTTAAAGAATCTTGATGCTGGTGAATATAGTGTTTCAGAATTAGAAGCACCAGAGGGATATAAAAAATCAGAAAAAATAGTTAAATTTACTGTTGATAATGATGATAAGACTGTAAATGTAACTTTTGAAAATGATAAAATAAAAAATCCAGTAGAAATAAGTAAAAAAGATGCAACTACTAGTAAAGAATTACCAGGAGCACATTTAGTTGTAAAAGATTCAAAAGGTAATATAGTAGATGAATGGACTTCAACTAATGTAGAACACAAAATTAAAGATTTAAAAGCTGGAGATTATTCATTAACTGAAACTATCGCACCAGAGGGATATAGATTACAAACTACAACAGTTTATTTTACAGTTAAAGGTGATGGAACAACTACAAAAGTAGAAATGTTAAATGAGCCAATGAAAAATACTGTTGTTAAAATAAATAAACTAGATAGTGAAACTAAAGAATATGTAAGTGGAGCTGTTATTCAAATAAAAAACTCAAATGGTAAAGTAGTAAAAGAATTTACAACTAGTACTAAAGCATATGATATTTCTGATTTAGAAGTTGGAAGTTATACTGCAGAAGAAATCAAAGCACCTTATGGATATCAATTAAATAAAACAAAAGTACCATTTAAGGTAGAAAAAAATGATAAAACAATTAATATTAAAATATTAAATACAAAATATGTTACAAAAGTAGAAGTAAGCAAGAAAGATGCAACGACTAGTAAAGAATTACCAGGAGCTCATTTAGTTGTAAAAGATTCAAAAGGTAATGTAGTAGATGAATGGATATCTACTGATGAAGTACATATTATAAAAGGATTAAAAGAGGGTAAATATACTTTATCTGAAACTATCGCACCAGAGGGATATAGATTACAAACTACGACAGTTGAGTTTGAAGTTAAAGCTGATGGGAAGACTACAAAAGTAGAAATGTTAAATGAGCCAATGAAAAATACTATTGTTAAAATAAATAAACTAGATAGTGAAACTAAGAAATATGTAAGTGGAGCTGTTATTCAAATAAAAGACGCAAATGGTAAAGTAGTAAAAGAATTTACAACTAGTACTAAAGCATATGATATTTCTGATTTAGAAG
>CAMKGA010000002.1 GCA_946412015.1 uncultured Caryophanales bacterium | reverse complement strand
TTATATCAAATTTATCTTTTGACTTCATCTATTTCTTATTATAAGAGTCTCCTTCCTTTATAAAAATCGTATCAAATAAAATTTTACACTAACAAAAACAAAATTATCTAATATAAATGATTACTTTTGAATCATATTAAGTAAATTAATTTTAAACATATCTTTATCAGCATGTTGTTTAGACACCATAACACCTTTATACGTAACAAGTTCTGAAGCATGACCTTCACTTAGTATTTCAAGTGGTTCAAATTTATCAAGCATAACAATTTTTTCTTTATGATACACTAAATAATACAATTTAATATCACCGTGAACTTTAGAAAACATCGCATCAGTAGTAAGTTTAAGTTCATATGTAGTAGTTCCATTTTCTTCATCACTAGAAATAATTTCGCCTAAAAATTTTCCAGATTTTAATGATGGATAATATTGAAAATAAAGTTGTTTATAAGCAAGCATATTATATTTTTTGATTGCTCTTTCTAATTTTTTAAACTCATTTTCATTAACATAATCAAATAAATACGTGTCTTTCATAGTTCACCTCCTAATCTCTCCTATTATGTTTCTATCATAACATATTAAATATCCAAAGTCAATTAATTTATAATTATTAATGTGATTATTTACACTTATATATACTATAAAAATAAAAAATTTAGAACTTAAAGTAAGTTCTAAATTTGTAAAATTATATCAATTAAACCTACTGCTATTTTTGATTTTTATAAACCGTGCTATAACATTGTATACATAATAAAGAAAAAAGTCAATAATTTGAATTATAATTTACGATAATAGTTTTACATAATAGTTTTTTATGTTTGTAGTGTCACAATTGTAATATTTTTACTTTACTAGATAAATTGACTTGCAAATTTATAAATGCTATTATCAACTTGTAGGAGGTAAATAATAAATTAAAAAAAAAGAACAATTAGAGGAACTAGCGAAAGAGTATAATCTTGATTTAAATGAATTAATGGAATATCATGACGAATTATCTAAAATTCCTTGTGTTGCAAATGGTGATAAAGAACAATTTTTAACTTGTTTGGAAACAATTATTTCAAGATTAAGAATCAATGAAAATGAACTTGAATTTCAAACATCAAAATATGATGACCCATCTAATGCATATATTGACAAAAATAAATTTGTTTCTAAAGAATATATTATTTCAGATACATTATATCGTTCTTATGATGATTAAGCAATTCCATTTTTAAGCGACGATTATACTGAATTAAAAGATATTAAAAAAGAATCATATGATGAAAATGAAAACTTTGATTTCAAAATTTATAATAAAAACTTTTATCAATCACATTGTGATTGATTTTTTAATTTAGCATTAATTTTATCGTTTCTCCTTCTAAAACTTGAGTATCTTCTTTTGGCGACTGATAAATTACTTTATCCCCATCACCGCTATATTCTATTTTAAAATTTTTCAAATTATTGGTTGCATCATTTTTATCCATACCTACCACATTTGGAACTTTTACATAAACTTTATCTATATAATTAAATTCTTTTGGTATTTCGTCTTTCTGTTTTTCTATATTTAAAATATCTATAATTGAATTAAGAACATTTTTAGCAATTGGTGCAGCTACAGTACCTCCATATTGAGTCACACCTTTAGCATTATCTATAGCAATATAAACTATAACTTTAGGATTATTTGCAGGCATGAAACCTATGAATGATGTGATATAATTATTCTTTAAATAAATGCCATTTTCTACCTTCTGAGCAGTACCTGTTTTTCCACCTACCCTATAATCAGGTATATATGCATTATGTCCAGTTCCACGTGCAACTACGCTCTCTAGAGCATATCTTACTTTTTCACTAGTATCTTCACTAATAACCTTTCTAATTATCTTAGGTTTATTTTCAAGTATAACACTATTAGTTTCTGGTTCATTAATACTTTTTACAATATATGGTTTATATAGCTTTCCACCATTTATTATAGCTGATACAGCTGCTATTTGTTGTAACGGGGTCTAATAAATGAAACTTTTTACCGCGAGTTTCAGAAAGTGTATTTATTCTTTCTCCTGTCTTAATAAAAATATCTAATTTTATCTGTTTATCATTTTGCTTATGAACTATAATTCTATTTATTATTTCATTAAATACATCACTATAACATTTATCATCTTCTAAACATTTTTCTAATGTATTTTTTATTTCATTAATTTTATTTTCTATATAATTCTTATCTTTTTTATTACCTTTTAATTCATTTATTTTATTTTGATAAATCATTAAATCTTCATTTATTAAATCTACTTGCTTTTTATAATCTTCTTTAGATAAGTATTCTTCCATAACAAGTTCTAGTAATTTATCTTTTTTATTATTTAAAAGTAATATCTTAGATTCTAGATTTTTTATTTCTATTTCATTATTATTTGTTTCTAAATAGTTTTTACACTCATTTAATATCTCATCAAAAATAATATTTCTTCTTTTAAATAATTTATTAAACATATCTTTAAATACTTCATCTAATTCAAGTTCAAAAACTCTAGGATTAGAACAACCTTTTAAACTTTCTTTTCTATAAATCTGGCATTCCCATACAGGATTATTTTTTCTTTTTCCCGCACTTGATCTATGATAAGTTACATTATGGCATCCACAATAAATTTTACCTGAATAAGTATATCTATTTTGAAATACTGCTTTATTAATAGCTCTATTTGTAAAACTATCTTGTCTTTGTTTTAATTTAATATTAGCTCTTTTCCATAATTCTTCAGATACTATTGGTGGAACATTATCATAATCTTTATATATTATCCAATCAGATTCATTTAATCTTTTCTTTTGTTTAGTACGATAATCTAATACTTTTGATTTGTGTCCACAATAATAACCTTTATATTTAGGATTTTCTATAATTCTTGTAAGTATTGTTGTATCTATTCTTTTTCCTGTTCTACTTTTGTAACCTATACTATATAAATATCTTGATACTTTAGATAAACCATCAGTAGTATTAGCATATCTATCAAATATTATTTTTATCATTTCTGCTTGTTCTTCATCAATTACTAGTTTTCCTTTATCTTTTACATAACCATAAATATTAGAACATCCTAGTACCACACCATTATCAATACTTCTTTTCATACCAAATGAAACTCTTTCAGATAATCTTCTAACTTCATCTTGAGCAATTGAAGACATCATTGTAAGTCTAAGTTCAGAATCAGGTAATATCGTATTAATATTATCATTTAGAAAATATACACCAACACCATTAGATAAAAGTTCTTGTGTATACATAATACTATCTAGTGTACTTCTTGAAAATCTTGATATTTCTTTGGTTAATATCAAGTCAAATTTATGTATGCGCGCATCTTCAATCATTCTTAAAAATTCTTCACGTTTTTTAACTTGTGTACCTGATATTCCTTCATCAATATATGAACCTATAAATTCCCAGTTAGGAACTTTACTAATATAATCATTAAAGAAAGATATTTGACTTTGTAAAGAATGTAATTGTTCATCTTTATCAGTTGATACTCTTGCATAAAAACATACTCTTAAATTTAATTCTTGTAGTGGAACACCTTTCATAATATTATTCCTAACTGTATATAAGTCCATAATCACACCTCCTAAGTTAATAGTTTATAATTATTTAAATCATATATATATTCATCATTTTGTTTTTGTTTTTCAAATTCTATTTTATTTAACAATTTATTAATACAAAAATTATACATTCCATCATCAATAGTATTATTTCTTTTTAAATATTCAAGTAGTTTAATACTTGTTTCTATTTCAATTATTTTAGATGGAACTTTATTAATACTCTCCATATACTTTGTCCTTTCTTTTAAGTTTATTTTTATAAAAACTAAAAAAGAACTTAAGGTATTAAGTTCTACAAAAATTTGAAAACTTAAACACCTCAAAGGACAAAATTAGAGTAAATCATCATTTGAAACAAATTAAGTTTTCAAATAACAATTTAGTTTTTAATAATTAAAATTTTATAATCAATCTAGCTATTTCATAGCCATCCATGTTATTAGGTAATAATTTATCAGGTTCTAATACTAATAATAATTCTGTAAAAGTATCTTTCTTTTCTTTTAATGATAATCTTTCAAATATTGGTATCAATTCTTTATATTCTTTTGGATAAAGACGATAAAGACTATAATTATAGTTCCAATACTCTTTAAGCTCAATTACTAAATAATGATAATTAATACTACTTGGATTAAATATTTCTATATCAATACTGTCATAAAGTAAATTAGGATTAGTTTCATTCAAACTATTAATTTGATTTCTATCCCATAGATTAAAAATATAATCAATAAATTTTAGTTTTTTTTCTTTATCAAATTCATTTATTTTTAACACTAATTCTTTTACTTCATTACTTGTATTTCTTAAATACATATTAAACACACTCCTTCATTTCTAATTTAAGCCATTTTAAGAGACATTATTTTTTAATACTAATAACTGATTAAAATTAACATCAAAGTCTCTTATTTCTTAAATTATGTATCGATAAATTAATATTTAGCTTTAATATTAATCACTTAAAAAAATGAGTTTTGCAAGAGTTTTTTAGAAAAAAATTAATATTTTGTTTTATCGTCTTTATCTATTTATTTTTAATTTATTAATCTTTAAGTTATTAATACTATCTAAGTATCCATATATGGTAAATCAGTAACTGCTTTTGGGTTATATGGATTTTCATAGATAGTATATTCATAAATAAATTTGCCATCGTAATCAAAGCCTTTTGATAAATCAAGATAATTATTGTCTTTTAATTCATTTAAAGCATTGGTAATAGCTAATTTACTTTCTTTACATAAAAGACACAAACCTTTTACATTAAACTTCCAATCATCTGGTAAAGGCAACATCAAAGTTAATAAACCTTTTGCTTTTAAAGATAAGTTTTTATCTTCTAAATAATTATTATCTATCTTTTTATAATTAGTAATCTTTTCAGTTCTTATCACCATAATATTTTTTCCTCCTTCCTTTTTAAATTCATAATCTTTTTCATGTCTTTCTACATAAGATCTATAACCTAGTTCTAATAAATAGATAAACATTTTATTCATACTAAAATTATTTTTAATAGCTAAAGTTTTTAAATTATTATCTATTCTTAGAGTAGTTCTTTCAGTACATCTCATAAAACTTTTCCTTCCTTTCTTAAAATTATGAGTAGCCACTTTTATCATTTTTAAACTATTTTTTGAGTCAAAAATACTGCATATTTTTAATGGGCATAAGGAGAATGACACCATAATCTTATATTTACCTTACAAAATAAAGTAAATACAGTAGTGTCATTACTATTTTTGCACTTGCAAAAATGACTACTTTTATAGTAGTAAGTGGCTACTCATATATAAATATTCCTTTAATACCAACAAAAAAAGTGGCTACGCTTTCTCTTAAAAGTGACCACTCTAGACTATTTCATTAAAAATATGTGCTTCCTCTAGTTTTTAATTTATATAACACCTTCTTTCAAAAAAAAGAGAAGAACATATAGTTCCTCTCCACATAATTTTTTCATATTTTACATTATTATACCATTTAGCAAATACAAGTCAAGCAAATTTCATGTCCAATTTATGTCATGTTGTGTTTATTTTAAGTAAAATAAAAAATATGCAAGTTTTCTTCGTAGTTCTCACATATTTTACTATATTGTAGCACTTGACAAGATGCAGTCAAGCAAATTTTGGGACTAATTTGAACTATTTTAAGCTAATTTTGGACTTTTTACTTTTTTAATCATTTTCATTTTTAAATGTTAGAAGTATACTATTAATTTCCGTTTTTATTTTATTATATTCATCCTCAGGTATAGATTTAACTAAGCATTCTAAATCTTGTGAATTGTATTCGCTAATGTATATTTGTAGTTCGTTATTAGAATTATATGTATTATCAGTATATGCAACATAAGCTTTATTAAATTCATCACTATGATAAGTTAAAATAGCATCATATTCTTTTAAATTACCTAATTTATCAATTGCATTTATTTTCATTATTTTCCTCTTCCTTTCACAAAATCTACACTTTCTATTTCTTCATTTTGTTTTAGTATAACGCCACCTCTTTTAACAAGAGTATCATCCATTACTTTGGCTTCATCAAAAGAATTAATACCAGACAAATCTAATCGTTCACCAACATTCGTACATATCGTATAAAATTTACCACCTTTATTTTTAAAATTAGGAATAATATATATATTAACTTTTCTTTTTGGCTCTTCTTTAGAAATCCTTGATTGAATATCTTTATCTAAATTAGGCAATATATTTTTATATCTAGTGTACCAAGTAAACATATCAGTACCATCAGAAAATCTACTTTCTTGAAGAAAAGGAATATATCCCAAGTTAGAAACTGTATCTAACAATTCCTTAATCCTATCATCAATAGATAAAGCTTTTTTATTGTAAGTTTGTAAATGAAGTAGGAGTTTTTCAGTAAATTCTGGATTAAAAGATTCTAATTTATCGTAAATAACTCTAACATCAATACCATCTTGAATAATTACTTCGCCATGATTAGGGATTCTTTTTAATTTTTTAATAATACTAATAAATTCTAGTTTTATAAAAGACCAAATGGAAGCTAAATCTAATTCTTGATATTCTTTTAAATTCTCATGAATGATTGTCTCAAAATTTCTGTTTTTTTCTTTATAACTCATATACCATGAATGCATTTCATCATTATCACCAAATCTTACTTCCCATATTCTAGGCATTCTATGTTCTCTAGTAATAAACTCTTTAAATTCACTTTTCCTTTTTTCAAATAATTCTTTTGACATATATGTTATACCTCTATTACTTTCCAAGAAGTCTTTTAAGTTTAATGTTTTCTTCTTCTAATATTTTAACTTCTTGTGATAGTTTAGAAACTTCACTACTATATAATTTACTTACATCTTCCATTTCTTCAAGCGATAATTCATCTAAACTTACAGTTTCATTATCTAAATCATTTTTATTATTTATCATATTTTTATATTCTTCTAATTCAACTATTTTATCATTCATATTACATAGTCCTCCTATAAGAAGAGTTTAACTCATCAGTTAATTCTTGATTTTCAAGAATCAATTGTTCTTTCTTTAGTAATAAAGAATCTCTTAATTCTATTAATGATTTAACTTCTTTTTTAGTTTTATCTAATGTGTCTATATATTCATCTATATTTTTAAATTCGGGTTGTTTTTTCTTTCTTCTTTGTAAATTTAGATAATTCATAATGTTTTGTCTTGCTATATCATATTCTTCATTGCTATATTCCATTGAAAAAAATAGTTTAGGAATAATAGTTCTAGTTTTATTATTTTGCGAAAAACGAGCAATCTTCCCATAGGTTTTATCTTCTATATATTGACCATTTTCATCCTTTTTATAAGTTGTAAATTGTTTGTTTGTTCTATCCTTAAAAATTTCTTCTAGTTCTTCTTCAGTTCTTGCTCGTCTAATCATTTCAATAAATATCTTTATTCTTCTTTGCTTCCCCTCATCACTAAGCTGACCAGAGCGTGTATTCATATAGTAATTATCTAGCTTATCTCTTAATTCTATATCAGTCTTAACTAATTCATTTATCACTAAATTTATTTTATCTTTATTATTACTCCAAAATGAACCTATTTCACCATATGTTTTATCCTCTATCCAATTACCATTTTCTGCTTGCTTATATGTTGTAAATTGTTTGTTTGTTTTGACATTAAACAATTCTTCTAAATCTTGTTCCGTTTTGGCTCTTTTTATCATTTCTATAAATATATTTATTCTTCTTTGCTTTCCCTCATCACTAAGTTGACCAGAGCGTGTATTCATATAGTAATTATCTAGCTTATCTCTTAATTCTATATCAGTCTTAACTAATTCATTTATCACTAAATTTATTTTATCTTTATTATTACTCCAAAATGAACCTATTTCACCATATGTTTTATCCTCTATCCAATTACCATTTTCTGCTTGCTTATATGTTGTAAATTGTTTGTTTGTTTTGACATTAAACAATTCTTCTAAATCTTGTTCCGTTTTGGCTCTTTTTATCATTTCTATAAATATATTTATTCTTCTTTGCTTTCCCTCATCACTAAGTTGACCAGAGCGTGTATTCATATAGTAATTATCTAGCTTATCTCTTAATTCTATATCAGTCTTAACTAATTCATTTATCACTAAATTTATTTTATCTTTATTATTACTCCAAAATGAACCTATTTCACCATATGTTTTATCCTCTATCCAATTACCATTTTCTGCTTGCTTATATGTTGTAAATTGTTTGTTTGTTTTGACATTAAACAATTCTTCTAAATCTTGTTCCGTTTTGGCTCTTTTTATCATTTCTATAAATATATTTATTCTTCTTTGCTTTCCCTCATCACTAAGTTGACCAGAGCGTGTATTCATATAGTAATTATCTAGCTTATCTCTTAATTCTATATCAGTCTTAACTAATTCATTTATCACTAAATTTATTTTATCTTTATTATTACTCCAAAATGAACCTATTTCACCATATGTTTTATCCTCTATCCAATTACCATTTTCTGCTTGCTTATATGTTGTAAATTGTTTAGTTGTCCGATGCTTAAACAATTCTTCTAAATCTTGTTCTGTTTTAGTCATTTTTATCATTTCTATAAATATCATTATTTTTGTATCATGACTAATCCTAATATTTTCAATAAAATTATTTTTCATATTTTCTGTTATATCACTGATATCAAAATATATTAAGTTTATACTTTCAATATCATCTAAAACATTAAAATAATCATTTAATGAAATATTATTTTCATTTAAAAGAGATTTTATATAATTAAATCTTTTCCTTATTTCAAATTCATAATTTTTAGTTTTAAAAGATTTTAACATTTTATTCATATCAATTTTTAAAGAATATGATAAATAGTTTTTAGAGTTTTCCTCCAACATTTCTCTAAATATAGTTTGTACTGATTTAATTAATTTTTCTAATTCTTCAATGTTACCAAATATATTTTTTTCTTTTAAATTATTTAATTGAGAATTATATTTTGATACATCTCTATTTTTAGACAATTCATTTATCAGATCACTAATTAATTGATAATAAGTTATATTTTGATGAATATTAGTAATGTTTTTTTTGCTTGTTTTATCTTTTAAATCTATTGATAAATCATCTTTTTTTTCAATACAATCCTCATTGTTTAAAGAATTATTGTAATCATATAATTCATCTTCAGTAGGTTCTTTAAAGGCTAAAGTATATGCTTCTAACATATATTGAATTAATCTTTCTAATCTATCATAACTAAAATATTCTTTACCTTTTTCTTGCCACCATGTTAACAAATTAGGCTCGTCTAACTTTGAACGATTTACTTTATCTAGAATAGGAATACAATTAAATAGTACAGTTCCACCATTACTTGAAAATGGTAATATATGTTCTAACCAAACAGTGGATAAATCATTTATTGTTTCACCGCTATAAGGGCATCTATATGCAACAATATCTTCTTTATTTTCAGTATAGTTACCATTCGAATCAACTCCAAAATATTTAAGAGCTAGAGCATTCATTTGTTTTCTATACAATTCTGATACTAATCCTTTTTTAGCAGCTCTTCTTAAATTACCATCAACTTGACTATAACTAATTAAATTTTCTAATAAATATTCATACATATAAACACCACCTATATAATCCCTATAATTTCATCTATTTTTTTATTTATTATATTAGGATTATTTAATATAATTTGTTTTATATTATCAATAGAGTAACTCTTATTCTTATTTAAATAATCTATGATTTTATCAAACTCTAAAGGACTGCATGTATAAATATTATTATTAATATTTAATAAATTTTTAATTTCTTCATTAGATAAATTTAATTTGTTAATATATATATCATCAAATGCTTTTTTTCTTTTTGAAGATAGAGTTAATATAAATGGATTGATATTAGCTAAACTAATAATTTCTTTATTATTTAATCCTTTATCTATAAAGAAATTTATATTTTCTTTAACTTTATCTAAAGATACAAAATATATATCTTCATTTAATTCTTCAAATCTATCTAAATTTTCTTTATTAAATCCATAATTCATTAAGTATTCATATATTTCATCTTTCATACAATTCAAACTCCTATCAATTATATAGTTACTAATTCTTGTTCTAATATTTCAATTATTTGCTTTATTGCTTCAATAGTATCTTCAAAGTTTACATTTTTTGCATAGTTAAGTTTCTTACTATAATTATCAAATAATTCCTTTAATACAATACTATCTTTTATTATTTCAAATATATCATTCAAGTATTCTATATTAAAATTTGTATTTCTATGTTTAAAAGTTCTTTCTATTGCTTTTATAAGTGTATTTTTATTTACTTTATCTAAATGTCTATTTACTAATATATAAATATCATAGAAATCTTTTGCTCTTGTAGTAGAAATATTTTTACTAATTATACTTTCAAATTTTTCAGCTATTATAGTTTCAATTGTATATGCCATAATATTAATAGTTTTATTTTCAAAAATAGAATTATATTTATATTTTATTTCTCTTGGTGTAATCATATCTCCTGTAGTTACTTCTATAAAAAAATGTGTTTTTAGTTTATCAAATTCTCCATAGACATTTATTCTATATCCACCATATTCATCTTCTAATCTAATATTTCTGATACTTTCAATTTTAAAGATAAAACCATCTTCTATATCTATTGATAATATTTCTTCAAAAATATTTCTAATAGATTCTTCATTAAGTGGAATACTCTTTAAAGTAGCATCTATATCTTTTGTAGTTCTCATATCACTTCCTATAATTGAAGAAAGTAATACGCCACCTTTTAGAATAATGTTATCTCTATATTTACTTTTTTCTAGTCTCATTAATACATGTTCAAAGAAAAACATTTGATGAAGATGTAGCGATACATCATTGCTTCCGTTAGCACACTTTTTAATAAGTGCATTAAGTTTATCACTATTCATTATAAAATCACCTGCATAATTTCTGCAACTTTTTTTTCAATGTTTAATTTTTTTGAATATTTAGCAAGTTTTAACATATCTTTATCTTTTCTCTCTGCATACCATTTTAAAGCTTTAGTATAGATTTCTTTATCCATATGATTTTTATCTTTAATAATATCACAAATAGTTCTTTCAACATCGTAGCATTTAATATCCATGCCAAATGGTGATTTAATAGTTTCTACTCCTAAATTCAAAATATTATTATCTACATAATGAAGTGATACAGCATCAATATTTTGTAATGGTCCACCATAACCACGAGGTACCGTGATATCAAAATACAATGGTGTTCTGTCCGATAATTCATGTAAAAATAATGAAGTAGTATAAGAAAATATAGCATTTTTACTTTTAGAAATAATTTTATAATAATCATCATTAATCATATTAGGTAATGAATAATATCCAGTTGATACTCTTTCCAATAATCCACCATCACATAATCTTTTTAATGCCATCTTATTTAATCCATTATCTACTACTTCTTTAGTAGTAATATAACCATCATTTTTTTCAACTAATTGTAAGATTTTTTCTAAATTACTCATATGTAACACCTCTCTTATAATAATTATACAATAATAAATTATAAAAGAAAATAGTTTTTGTTACTTTTTTAATTATTTTTTAAATATTTTAATTTTAAAAGTAACATTTTAAACAAACAAAAAAGTCAACTTATCATCGTTGACCTTTTTGGCAAATATGCATTTACTCATAAATCATGCATAATTTATAAATAAATGTTTACACCTTTGTAAGTTTTGACATACTCATTATTTGCTACTTGCATAAATTTTTCAGTGGCAAAATGAGCTTAATACTCAACAATATACCATTCCCCATAATTTCATCTATAGTTTTAGTAATAATAAATCATTACATAGCGCTAAAATTACATTTAATGGTTGTTAACTAATCATTTAATACTAATGGTGTACCACTGAAGGTAAAGCGCCCTGTAATATTGTTTTTATGGCGCATCACCTACTTATATCGTTATTTTCAAGATAAAACATATACAAGTACATACTTTATCCATCTAACAACAATTAAATTATACTATATTTTCCTATATTTACCAAGAAAATTAAAGGAAATAGTTAAAAATTTATTAATAAATCATAATTAAACTCAACATCATACTTTTTAGTATATTTACTAATCATTCCTCTAGTTATAGTAAGAGTATCATTTATTAGGCAGCAAGGTGTATTGGTGTTACTGATACACCTTGTCCAAATGCAGTAGTAGCAAGTTCTAACTCACTTATTTTATCTTCATCAAACAATATTCCACTAGATTCTCCTATAATATCAACATTAGTTTTTTTACCAAAACCAAAATTTTTTATATATTTAAATAATGTTTCTTTACCTAGTTTTAATCCCAAATTAACAAATCCAGGGTTACATGAATTTTCAACTACTTCTAAATATGTCTGCATTCCATGCCCTCCGTGACGCCAACAATGTAGATGAGCACCACTTACAGTAATAGAACCTGTATCATTAAAGTTATCTTTTTCTAAATCAACTATTTTTTCTTCTAGGGAGGTTGCTAAAGTTATTATTTTAAATGTAGAACCTGGTTCATATGTCATCCAAACAGGTAAATTTCTGTTAATATCTTCAATTTTATATTCTTTATAATTATTAGAATTAAAATTTGGCCTTGAAGATATTGCAAGAATTTCTCCACTATTTGGATCCATTACAATTCCAATTGCGTGATCTGGTGTGTACATCGATACTGCATTATCTAACTCTCTTTCTAAAGATTGTTGTATATCTTTATTAATTGTAAGCGTCATATTCATACCATTTTGTGGTTTTTCATATTTTTGTGAAATATTTAATGTTTTCCCTTTAGCATCTGAAAAATACTTTATCGCCCCATTACTGCCAGTTAAATATTTATCATAAGTAAGTTCTAATCCTCCAAGCCCTTGATTATCTATTCCAACATAGCCTAAAGTGTGACTCATCCAAGTATCATACGGATAATATCTTTTTGCCTCCTTTACAAGATAGACTCCAGGCAACTTTAATTTATTAATTTCATCTGCTATTTTGTATGATAATCTTCTACCTTCAGGATGAACTCTTTCTATAGATGTTTTTTTTCTAACGTGGGCCATCATTTCTTTTTCAGTTACATTTAGTATTCTTGCAAGTTTTATAGCAGTATCTTTTTTATTTTTGATTTGATTTGGAATTAATACCAATGATGTTGTAGTTAGTGATGATGCTAGTAAATTCCCAGTTGAATCATAAATATTTCCCCTATTAGCTTCAAGCGGTAGGTTTCTACTCCATAAATCTTTGGCAAGATTATTTAATTTATCATAGTTAATTACTTGTATATAAAAAACTTTAAATACAATTAAAAAAAATAGTAATACTATACTTATTAATATTATTTTAATACGTTTATGTATATCACTAAAAAACATATAATCACCATTTAATTATATGTTTTTTTTATTTTTTTTATTAATCAACAAATAGATCATCCATTAGATTTTCTATTTCTTTAGTTCTTTCATTAGTTAATTTATGATTTATTGAAATATCTATTATATCCCCTTCTTTAGCACCATTAAATAAGCTTTTTGGAACATCTAAAATACTCCCATCATCAAGTTCTACAACAGCAAACTCTCCTTCTATTCTATCTATTATAACTTGCATAAATCACCTACTTTAATTCATATTCAAATTCTGTATCATTTATAATAAATTTATATTTACCAGGCTTTGTATTTTTTGGAATATTAAAATTCCAAGTAACATACCCATCATTATCAGATGTTTTATTTTCAAGTCCTTTTGCTTTACTTACCCCTGATGAATAATATAATTTAATACTATATTCTTTATTTGGTTCTCCTTTTATCTTAATTAACCCAGTATCTCCTTTAACAGTATAAGTATTAATAACCTCTATTTTAGAATCATTTTTATCATCATTTATATTTTCTACTTTTTTATTATCAGTTACTACCTCATTATTAACACTTAAATTATTTCCATCGGTAGATATTACAATATCACCAAGTTTATCTGTTCTAAGTACTTTTGCTCCAACATCTTCCCATCTTTTTAAGATGAAATCATAAGGGTGTTTATATTTGTTATTTTCACCAACACTAACAATAGCATACTTAGCTTTAGTTTTTTTTACAAAATCTAAGCTTGATGATGTATCTGACCCATGGTGACCTATCTTTACAACATCACAAGATAAATCATCAGTAATGGATTTTTCTGATTCAACCTCAGCATCTCCCATAAATAAAAAGCAACGATTAATATAGTTAATTTTTATAACTATAGATGAATTATTAGAATCATTATATTCTTTTGTTGGAGCTATAATATTAACCTTTAATTTATCAGAATCAATAATATTTACACCAGACTTACCTGTATTTATTTTTAAATTTTTATCTTTAATTGCTTTTAAAAGGCTTAAAAAAGTATTACTATTAGATTGCTTTTTTGGCATATAAATACTACCTATATCATATTTTTTTATAACACTTTCCATTCCACCTATATGATCTGTATGAGGATGAGTTCCTACTACATAATCTATTTTTTTATACCCTAAATTATCAATATAATTCATTACTATCTCACTATAATAACGTTCACCAGCATCTATAAGCATTGTTTCATTATTTGGAAGTTCAATAAAAATTGAATCTCCTTGATTAACATCAATATAATTTACTCTTAAAATATCTTCATTAATATTACTATCCAAATTAATTTTAGTATTATCATCAACTACATTTAAAACAGAATCAGTAGCTATACTACTATCTTTATTAAATATACTATTAAAGTATAATTCATTTCTAATTTTATAATCTTTAGAATGATTATTATATATAAATATAACTGATCCAATTCCAATTAAAATAATTAAAAAATTAATAATACCTTTTTTCTTAATTTTTGAAATATTTATTATATTTGGAATTAATAAACAAATACCTAATACTAACAATACATTTCTAAATATATGAGTATCTATATCACTACATTCTATAAATGGTTTTGATATAATAGCATATATAATTACAATTAAAGATATAATAAAATAGCTAAATTTTAACTTTTTTTTATTTTTCATATTTCACTACCCTAATAATTATATCATAAAAAAAAGATAGTTGTATTATTATTTAATACAATTATCTTTGATTGCTGTATTACTAATTCTAAATTTTATATCTTTATTAACCGTAATTTCATAACAAGTATCTTTATTTTGATACTTTTCACCATCTATAGTCCATGACTTTTTTAATTTATTGAAAAATTTAATTTTTATTTTATTTGTTCTATATAATTCTACTCCATTTACTTTAGTAATATCAGTTATTCCCAGTCTAAATAAGCTTCTTAAAAGAGCACTTCTTTTTTTTATAGAACAAAACAAAACTTCAAATACATTATCATCTAATTTTACATCCTTATAGAAGTTATTAATACCTGCAATTCTATTAGCATTTGAAATAATTCCTAAAGAATATTTTCCCCTTTTAGTTATACCATTAACTGTATATTCTATATCATACATATATGATTCTTTAAAAAAATCTTTAACTCCTGAAACAAGATAAGCTAAATATCCATATTTTGCTTTACTTTTACTTGATGTTTCATAAGATAAATTAATAAACTTTCCAAACCCTGAAACATAGACAAATGGATTATTATTAAGCATACATATATCTATTTGTTTATCACTACCACTAAGAATCATTTCAATATTTTTACTTATATCTTTACCAAGTCCAAATAAACTTCTAAGATCATTAGTAGTACCAACTGGAATATGTGATAATACTATTTTTTTATCTCTTAACATATTACCACTTACAATTTCATTAAATGTTCCATCTCCACCAACTGATATAACTAAATCTATATTTTCTAACTCTTCTACAATCTTTTTAGCATGACCCTTATATTTAGTAGCAACATAATTATACTCAAAACCATATTTTAAAAATAAGTCTTTACTTTTTTTTAATATATCATAAACATTTCTTCTTTTTCCACTATTTGGATTATGAATAACTAAAGCTCTTTTCAATAAAAACACCTCAATTTTACCAAAATAATTATACTAAAATTATTTAATAATAACAATATTATTTTTTAATAATTAAACACTCACGGTGCTCAAGAGGTCCTAAAGCAAAATCTGACATAGTCATATTATTAAACCTTTTTATATTTACTCTTCTATTATATTCAAATGGATTATCAAATATAATCTCTACCATTCTTTCTTCATCAAAATATACATCATCTAAATAGTATGGATCAAATATATAAATATAATTATTATCTATATCCGTTAAAAGTGCATAATGACTCTTACCATTTAAATATAGATGAATAATAATACAAGTATTTTTATCTTTTAAATTATCTTTTATTGTTTTTAAATTTACCTCTTCCCTATTAAGTAGCATTAAGTCTAAATTATATTTCTTTTTACTTAATATTTTTTTTGCAAAATCGCAAATTGATTCCTGTTTTAATAAAATATTATCTTCATTAACTGTATTCTTATAAACACTTTTTATTAATGAAGAATCTGTATCTTCTCTATCAAACAAATAACAAATAGCATTTAATAGTGTAGTTTTTCCACTATCCGTTTCAGTCATTTGAAATCTTAATGGAATCTTCATAAATCCTCCTTTTTTTAGTTAATAACTAACTAACGTTAATTATTATAATCTATTATGTTTTAATTTACAAGTTTTTATTCAATTAAAAAAGTACAAATAATCTATTCGTACTATTCTTCTATATCGGCTTCTATAACCTTTCCTTCTTTTAGTTTTTTAGTAACATTTTCTTTTTTCTTTATTCTTTTATTTTCTTTATCATACTCTTCTTTATCAAAGATATTAGAATATTTTTTCCTATTAACTAAATAGAAAATATAATTAATAATTTCAGTTATTGAATAAACTATTAAAAATATACCAACGAAATTTGATATAAAATCAAATGCTAATCCCGTTAAAACAAGACCTCCAAGTAGTATCATAAGTAGTGCACTTATTAGATACATTCTATAACTTACTCTATCTACTCTAGATAGTGTAACTGCAAGAATTAATCTTTTTACTGCTGCAAAAAGAATCCAACAACCAAATATTATTCTAATTGAAAGTCCAACAATTGGTGGAAAGCTAATTAGTACAACTCCATATATCATTAAAAATATATTTATTGCGAGTGCTGTTGTATCTAATACCTTATCATTAAATAAATATATTATTTTTATAATACTAATTAGTATTACAACTGCACCAATAATCCATGACATAGCATTAATTAATACAGCTGAATTAATAACCAATATAATGCCTACTGCAAGCATTATTAAAGATATTAAAACATTTGATAAATTCAATTCCTTCTTCATCTAATCCTCCTCATTATATTGATTAAAAATTAATTTTACATTATCTTCAAAATCAATTTTTTCATCTTTTTTATTTTTTATTACTAAATTAACTGTTTCATCTTTTGAAGGTTTTACTATTAAGCCATTACTAATTTCTTTATCATCTTTTTTTAATGTAACTGTAATATCACTATTACTATTTGTAATACTATATAAATAAGCTTTAATACTACCTTTATTTTTTATAGTAAGATTATATGATACCTCACTATTAGCATCAATACTACCATTAATTTTTATATTTGTTTTATCAATAGATACATTATTATCATCTATATCAAGTATAAGTTTCCAACTATTAAGAGAAATATCACTAGTTGAATTATTATAAATATTTCCACCTAATCTATCTAACATTACATATCCCGTAGTACTACATATACCTATTATAAGTATAATAGCAAAAAACATAATACCTTTATGGCTTTTATTCATACTGCACCTACCTTATAATCTACTTAATTATAGCATAAAGGTAATTAAAATAGCAAATTAATATTCTTTATTTTTTATCTTATCATTTATAATTTTAATAAATTCATCTTTTGATACAGTCGTAGTATCTCTATTTCCAAATACTCTAAAGCTTATTAAATTATTTTCTTTTTCATTATCTCCTAAAATTAATGTATATGGTATTTTACTAGTTTGTGCCTCACGCATACGATAAGATAATTTTTCATCTTTACAATTTAATTCTACCCTAAATAATTCATTAAGCTCATTAAATACTTCTTTAGCATAAGATAGATGATATTCATTATTAACAGGTAAGATGCTGATTTGTGTTGGAGCTAACCAAAGTGGTAATACTCCTTTTGTTTCTTCTAGTAAATATGCCATAAATCTATCAAGTGACCCTAGTATTGCACGGTGAAGGACAACAGGTGTCTTTTTTGTTCCATCACTATCAACATATTTTAAATCAAACTTAGCAGGTAGGCAGAAATCTAATTGGCATGTTGATAATGTGATCTCATTTCCAACAGCTGGCTTAACATTTACATCAAGCTTTGGTCCATAAAAGGCTGCTTCACCAATTTCTTCAGTATAATCAATACCAAGAGTATTTAATACACTTCTAAGCTCCTCCTCAGCACTATCCCACATCTCATCATCTGGATGGTATTTTTCTTTATCGTTTTTATCTCTTAGGGATAATACACATCTATAATTCTTTATATTAAAATCTTTATAAACATCAAATATTAAATCAACAACGTTTTTAAACTCTTCTTTTATTTGTTCTTTAGTAACAAATAAATGGGCATCATTTTGACAGAAATGTCTACCACGCTCAATACCTTTTAACGCTCCACTTGCTTCATATCTAAAGTCATGTGCAACCTCTCCAATTCTAATAGGTAAATCTTTATATGAATGAAGAGTATTTGCATATATCATCATATGATGTGGACAATTCATTGGACGTAGTACAAATGATTCTCCATCAACATCCATCTTAGGGAACATATTTTCTTTATAATGATCCCAGTGTCCAGAAGTCTTATATAATTCTACATTTCCTAAAGCTGGAGTCATAACATGTTTATAACCTAGCTTTCTTTCTTTTTCTTTAATATAATTTTCAAGCTCTTGCCAAATTATATACCCATTTGGTAAATACATAGGAAGTCCTCTTCCAACTAAATCATCAGTCATAAATATTCCAAGTTCTTTACCAAGTTTTCTATGATCACGTAGTTTTGCTTCTTCTAGTTCTTTTAGATGTTCTTCCAAATCTTCTTTTGTATTAAAGCATACTCCATAAATTCTAGTTAACATTTGATTTTTGGAATCTCCCTTATAGTATGCTCCACTAGTCTTTAAAAGTTTAAAGTTTTTAAGTAACTTAACAGATTCAACATGTGGTCCACGACATAAATCTGTAAAATCTCCTTGTGTATAAGCAGAAATAACACTATCACTATCCATATTATTTATTAAATCTATCTTATACTTATCATTTTTAAACATTTCTAAAGCTTCTTCTTTAGTTAATTCTTTTCTTACTATTCTTTTACCATCTTTAGCAAGTTTCTTCATTTCTTTTTCTATTTTAGCTAAATCATCTTCTGTAATTACACCACCACATAAATCTATATCATAATAAAAACCTTCTTCAATTACTGGACCTACCCAAAACATTGCATTAGGATATAAATGTTTTACAGCTTGTGCCATTAAATGTGCACAACTATGATTTAACATATTTAAATTAGTATCTTCCTTGATATTTATCATATAATATCTTCCTCCTTATTTTCTTACTCAATTTTTTATTATTACTTTCTATATCATTTACATTATCACTTTTTAAATGATGTAAGTTGTAATCAACTTTAGTTTTATACTCATCACTATTATAATTTTCATTATCTTTTAATCTTTTATCTAAATTTTCTATTACACTTATTATATTTTCACTTGTATTATTATTTATATATTCTTTTAATACAGGACTTATAATTTCATTTACTTTAATACCATTTTTAATAATACTACTAACTAGTTCATTATCTAAAATACCTGTATCATTTAAAATAACCATCATATTTTCATCACAATTTACTATATATACACAAAGTAAATATATAATTTTTTCATCCATATTTGTAACTAAATAAATGTCTCCAAATACTTTATGCATTTCTCTACTTTTATTAACATTTATAAAATTAATTCTATTTAATTCAATTAATTTTGTAAAACAATCGTTTATTCTTCTTATCCTTATTACATCTTCATCTGTCAACATAAAACCTCCCTATAAAAAAAACACCCCTATATTAGGAGCGTTTAAACGCGGTACCATCCTACCTTATCACTTAATTTTTTAACGCACTAATGCGGAGCATTTTTCAATGTCAGCTCCTAGGTAGTAACTAAAGATATATATATTATCTTACACCAACCGATAACTCTCTTAAATATACCATCTACAGTCTTATCCTATTCATCGCCTTTTTCAAATATATTATAATATAAAAATTAAGAAATGTGAAGATATTTTTTTATAATATCTCTATATTTAATAAATTCTATATCATCTTTATTTATTTGTAATACATATAATATTCTACCATATAAACTATTAATATATTTTCTTTTATTTTTTATATTTAACTTTTTCATATGTGATGAAATACCATATTTATTAATATAATATATTTCTTGTCTTATTTTACTTCTATATTTAGAATTTGCCTGCATTTTTTCATTTACAATAATACCAGTTACAGATTGAGAGTGATAATTATATATTACTTTTATTTTCTTATTATTAATTTTTAAATTTAATTTATATAATAGTTTTCTTACCTTTCTTATAACTATATTAGGATTAAAATCACCTGAAAATGTCATATCATCAGAATACCTAGTATAATTTATATTAAGTTCTTTACAAAACAAGCCAATCTTGTAATCAATTTCTCTCATGACTAAATTAGAAATATAAGCTGATGTTGGAGCTCCTTGTGGTAAAAAGCCATAATATGTACATAAATTTGTAAGCAATATTCCAATAGATTTAGGAAAACTATAAAAACAATTTTTATACACATTTATAAAATCTATATTATCAAAAAAATCTACAATATCTAATTTTAATATAACTTTACTTTTCACATGAATAATTGCATTATCTACAATATTAATATTTTTATGATATGCTTTAGCATACTCTGATACTTTCATATCTTCCAGGATATTTGATAATATTTTTCTTTGAATATGTTTTAATATTTTATTAGGCTCATATATAGTTCTATAATTACCATTTCTTTTTTTTATTTTATACTCTTTATAATTATTTTCAATATTATTACTTATCGAATAAATAGTTTTTATATATTTATTTTTATCTTTATAATCTAATAAATTAAGAGATAGTAAACAATAAGTTATATTATTATAATTCATTTTACTACCTCCTGTGCAGTACTTAATGATATTGTAATATGAAAATGTACTTTTTAATTATCTACTACACGAAGTGTAGTTAAGTACTTTGAAATATTACAATTATCGTCTTACTTAAAATCATCCCTTAACGACTCGTTAAAGTAGGCATAGCCAGTTACTACTGCATTAATATTATAACACTTTAATATCTATTTATATAGATTAATTACATAATTTGCAAGAATTATATCAGCATCAGCTAAATCATAATCTAAAAGATTTTTAACATTAATCCATTTATATTCAACATGATCTATAAGCTTATATTCTCCAGATATATATTCACAACGATATAGTCTTAAATCAACTGTCTTATTTGGATATTCATAAATATTATTTACAATAAATTCTTTAGCTTTCACTGTAACATCAAATTCTTCTTTAATTTCTCTTTCTATTGCTTTTTTTTCATCTTCATCCTCTTCTACTTTCCCTCCTGGAAATTCCCACTTTAAAGATGCACTAATATCTCCTTTTTTTCTTTTCGCAATCAATATTTTATCTTTATTAAAAATAAGTGCAGCAACTACTTTTATCATATTTACTCCTTTACTATATCATTCAAATAATCATATATTTTTACCATTGCATATGTATCAAGACAACAATATTCAAGCAAACTTTTTCTAATTTTTTCTTGTTCATCAGCACTATAACTACTTAAATTAGCAAATATATTCATAGCTTCACTCCCGTTATGTACTAAATCAAGATTATGATAATCAAGAGTAGGATCATCTTTAAAAAGTGCTGGCAATACATATTTTATTGAATATGATCCATGCATATCTTTATTATAATAATATCTATTTTTAAAAGGAATCATTAAATCTTTTATATTATTATAAATATTATCTAAATCATCTTTTAAATCAGGATATAAACTAGCTAAATTCTTAATAACATTTTTTTCAAATGACATGTTGTAAGCTAAAATGCATGTATCTTTTTTTATATCTTTAACTAATCTTTCAGCTAAAGATCTTCTAGGATCAGTATTAGAATCACCTAAAAATTCCTTATGCTTTAATACTCCATTTTTATCATAATAATGTAGTGAGTATTGAAAAGGTACTTGCATATATGGTTTTACACCTTCATATTTTGGAATAGACATTTGAAAAGTTTCAAAATCTAAAAAATATAATGGGTATGAAAGTGTATCTAAAAATTCTTTAATTTTATTTTTATCTATATAATCTTGTTTATTATTTAAATCATATTCTATCTGCATTTTATATTTATCATTTATATTAGATTTTAATAATTCTTTATAATTTTTAAAACCATTATTATATAGTTCTATCTTTTTTTTATTTGATAATGATCTAATATCAAATACATTGGGTTTATCTATACTACTAGTACAATATTTAAAATATGGACACTTATATGGTTCAAAACAATTAATACTAATTACACTTTCCTTCTCTTTACTATCATCTACATAATCATTAATACCTTTAATATTATCTTCTATATATTTTTGTTTATCTATCATCTCTTCAGTTAAATCAATTTTTATAAATAATTTATCTAATTCTAAATGATCGTGATATTCATAATTACTATTAATAATAACTACAAAACTCTTTCTAACATTATATCCTAATTTAGTTAATACATATACTTGATACGATAAATCTGTTTTAAATACATCCTTTAAATGTGTAGAACTTTTCACCTCATATATATCATAAAAATTACCATCTTTAACCAAAATATCAACACTACAAAAATTATTTTTGTAGGCAAAAGATGCTTCTGTAATTACTACTTTATCACATTTTAAAGCTTCTTTAGTATCCTCAATCATAACATTTAAATTCTCATTAAATTGAATATTTATATCATCACCAAATAATTTACGTGCTACTTCATGTACATCATTACCATTATCCATAATAGAAGAATTATCAACATCTTCTTTAACATCACTCTTATACTTATCTAACCATAACATTTTTTTACACTGTATTCCATTACAATACTTTGATTTTGATAAATTCATATAATCACCTACTCATTAATTATATCAAAAATAAAAGAACAATCATAGATTATTCTTTGTTATAATCATTAATCATATCTTCTATTTTTAATAATTCTTTTAAATATTCATCATCATATTTATTTAATATTTCTTTTTCTTTTTTACTTATAATCTTTTTATTTAAATACTTAATATCTAATTTTCTTTTTTCTTTTTCAATATAATTAAATTTCTTACAAATAATACTTAACATAAAATCACCCACTAATTAATTAATAAGTATTATATACTATTATTATTAATTTGTATAGTGCTATAAGCCCATAAAATATTATTACCATTTATTGGTAAATTATATATAGGAGGTACTTTTGTGGCAGTAGTAAAACACGACGATGGTTATTATTATGATATTGCAAGGCATAATATTAGAAAATATCGATTAGAAAAAAAGTATACACAACAAAGACTTGCTGATGAAACTGATTTATCACTTGACTTTATAGCTGAAATAGAAAGTGTTAAAAGAAAGAAATCTTTTAGCATTGCAACACTAGGTAGAATTGCAGATGTTCTAAATATTGATATTAATCTATTCTTTAAAAAACATAATGACAAAATAAAAAAGCAGTAAATGCTTTTTTTAGTTAAGTGCTGTTTTAGGAAGTACTATAACTGGACGGACAACTCCAAAACCACCAGTTCCATCGTATGGGTTATCGCTATAAATAAGATAACCAAACTTACTAACAGAATATACAATAATACTATCTTCTCTAAAATTATCTGCTGCAGGTGACATTGTATAATAATAATATTGATTATTATATACCCAACTTGGAGTATTGGCTTGATTTGGCCTCATCATAGTAACGACGGTTTGGTCTTGCTCATACCCCAAATTATCAACTAATTCATCAAAAGTAATTAATCTTGTTTCTATTGCCACTGGTACATTTGCAGACGCCCATGCATCTACTGTATTTTTTACATATGAATTTGAATAATCTCTACTTTCTGAATGATATTTCATTCCACCATAACCATTTTCATTTGAAGTTTGTGCTCCAGTTCCCTCAGAATAAATCTGAACTTCTTCATATGATAATGGTTCTGCTTTTAATAGTGTTACAGTTGATTCAAAAGTAGACGAATCTTTAATTACATAATAATCTACATTATTATATGTAACTTCATTTCCTACACTATATGCATCATACGTAATTACTTCTTCTTTTCCATATGTATATCCATCTACATTTCTTCCTGCAACTGTACAACCAGATAGATATACTGATGAATCACTATTTAGCTGAGTTGTAGTACATACTACTTCATCTCCTGTATATTCTATAGATAACTGTGACATATCTGTTGGAAACTTTCCTTCATCAATTAAATATGATGCTATAGCAAGCTCAATACTTTTCCCGTATGCATCAATACTTCTTTTATCTGCAGATATTCTAGCTTTTCTTATTATATTCATAACAAGCGGTGTCACTATTAACGCTAGTATTGCTAGTATTACTAATAATGCTATTAATTCTATTAAGGTAAATGCTTTTTTCTTCATATAATCACTTCTCCTATCTTATATATTACCTTTATATTAAGTCTATCAAAAAAAACGCAAGATTTATTGCGTACTTTTTACTTAAAGTCAAATATTTTCTATCTATTCTTTTATCAGACCAGTTATTTCAATTAATATTATCTTTACATCTTTAATTTTATCTTCTCTAGTAAAGTGTCGATATTCTCATCCCATATATATTCTCTTTATATTAATTTTACCATAAAAAAAAGCTACACGCTTTATATTTTGTGTAGATTTTCTTCAAATCACTTCTAATTTTCTTTTTTTGGTAATTATAGTACAGTTTTATTTGCTTTTTCTTCTTTAATAGACCTTCGTATTTTATCTTCAATATATTCCTCTTGCTCTACAGATTCTACAAATTCAAAATCGTATTTTGTAGCAGCTTTTGCCTCTTTTAAATATACGTTATATCCTAAACAAAATAGTTCTCTAGCCTTTGCACCATATCTTTGCTCTATCTCTTTTTCTAATTTTTTTATATCATTACGACCATCAAATAATGCTTCTTCCGCTACTTTTAGACCATATTTATAAAAATCATACTGTTGTTTCATAATTCCTCCTTACTTTTTTATTGTATCATACAATTTTTTAAATAACAAATAATTATGCTTTTTTCCATACATTATTTGAAACATATTTATTAGTTTTTATATAACTAACGTTAGAAATTAGACCATAACATAGTTATTAAAAAAAAGCAACTATTGTTGCAAATTTTTACTTAAATGTTAAATGAAATAATAATATTTATTTCATTCTTTTAATTATTCAAATAAATACCATCAATACTTGTATTATAAATACATTCTTTTAAATCACTATTATCTCCAGACTCATAAAAATTGATAAGTTTTTCAAAAAAGGTAGGTTAATTTTCTTGAGAAATAGTAATAATTCCACAACCATTATCTATCATTATTTTGTTGGCAAAAAGCATTCCAACTCTTTTATTACCATCTATAAACATTTTTCTTCTCATGATCCATAGCATAATCTCGATAGCTATTTTTGTTTTTGTTTTTTCAGTTTGATGTAATAATCTTTCTAATTCTTCTTTTATTTGACTTTCAATTGGAAATTACGGTTTCCAAGAAGTACCACCAATATTGACAGGAGTAGATCTTAGCATTCCTAAATGTTGATCTAATACTAATTTATCACATGTTAATTTATGAATATAACACAATGATTTAAAATCGTAATCAATTCCATCATTTTCCAATATAAATTACCACGCATATTTTAAATTATTAATAGCTATAATTTTATCAACAGTAAGTCCATTTACAATTTCACCATCATATATTGCTTGAGTTTCGGAATATGTAACAGCAATTCCTTCTAAATTTGCACTTTTCCATATATAGTCTACTATGTTTCTTTTTGCGACAAATATATTTTGCTCTCTTGTTAAATTATATTTATTTTTCATAGTCTATTGTCTCCTCTAAAATATTTAAATAATCTATATAAATAGTATTATACTATTTCTTATCAAAAATAAATTTATTAAATAAAAAATAAATTGCAAATAAAATTGCAATTTACTATTTAGTATCAAAGTTAACTCTAACTTTTCCAAGTTTATTATGATAACTGCTAGCTTGTACAATTGTACGAACTGCATTAGCTATTATACCACTTTTTCCTATAACTGAAGAAATATCTTCGCTACTTACTAATACTTGAATAATTTTAACATTGTTAGATTCAGCAATATTTACCTCAACTGAATCTTGATCTTTAACTAAATTTTTTACTATATATTCTGTAAGTTCTACTAATTCCATAATTAGCCTTCTTTCTTCATTTTGCTTTCATGGAATTGTTTCATAATTCCTTCTTTACTTAATAAATTTCTTACAGTATCAGTTGGGATAGCTCCTGTTGATAACCACTTAAGAGCTTTTTCATTATCAACCTTAACAACAGCTGGATTCTTAGTTGGATCATAATATCCTACTTCTTCTATAAATTTACCATCTCTAGGGCTTCTAGAATCTGCTGCAACTATTCTATAGAAAGGTTTCTTTTTTGCTCCCATTCTTTTTAATCTTAATTTAACTGCCATATTAGCACCTCCTTTTAATTGAACTTATTATATTACATTTTTTTATGTCTGTCAACTATTTTTAGTTAACACTATTTATAAAATATCATATATATTAAAAATGCCATAAATGCAATACACATAAGTATTCCATTTACTTTATCACTTAAGGTACTCTTGTATTTAACTCCAACTGCTTTAGCTACTAAAAATCCTCCAATTAATCCACCTACGTGGGCTATAATATTAATGCCTGCTATAAACATACCTATTAATAAATTTATTACTATAAGTGGTATTATTTGAGATTTTATAACATCTGATAAATATACTCTATAATGATATCCAAAATATAATAGTGCTCCAAGAAGTCCAAATATTGCACCACTTGCACCACAGCTAATATAATTACCTTGAATAAATAAAAGCGATAATAAATTACCAAATATTATACTACCTAAATAGATAATTAAATATTTTACTTTACCAAAGAAACTTTCAAGTTGCGGACCTATTACATAAAGTGCATACATATTAAATACCAAATGAATAATTCCTGCATGTAAAAATCCACTTGTAATAACTCTAGAATAATCTAGGATACCATTTAAGTAATCAGTATTAACTAACCCTCCATATTTATATATAGATCCTGTACTAATTTCAAATATATTCTTACAATCAAATGCGGTAATTAAAAATAATAATATATTAATTCCTAAAAGTATATAAGTAACTACAGGTACTTTCTTAGAAAATATTTCTTGTGCTTTATCATTTTCTTCTTTATTTTTCTTATTAATATCATTAGTTAATTTAACAAATAATTCAATACCTTCTTTACTGTCTTTTTCTACTTCTAAAATATTTGGAAAATTCTTAGTAATAAAATCATAATTCTTTATATCTTCAAATTTATTTAAATTAGCTATATCAATATTACCAGTATTTAACTTATCAACTTCAACATTTTCACCTAAATTAACAAAAATACTTAGTGATGGAACTCTAAATAAAAACATCTTATTTTTTATTTTCTTTATAATTTGTTTAGTTCTATATATATCAAAATTAAGTTGTTCATTATTATGAATATAATTACTAACTATTCTAATTATTTTATAATCTCCATCGGATTTTTCAAGCCAAATTTCATCTTTAGCTCCATGTAATACAACAGGATTATAATTTTGTTCAATAATAAAATAGTGCAGTAGGCGCATAACAATTTCATCTGATTTATTTAATACAATATTCATTAAATCACCCGTAATAATATTTTAATACATTTCATAAAATATGTAAAGGGAGGATATATGAAAAAAATCTTAAAATTCTTAGGTTATTTCTTGCCATGGATACTACCTAGTTTACTATTTAGAATAGATACATCTTTTTATGATACTATTAATAAACCATTCTTCGCACCACCTAAAATATTATTTCCAATAGTATGGACTATAATATATATACTAATAGCCATTGCTCTTTATAATAATAAGAATAAGAGTGTTATATATTATAAGAGTCTAATAATAAACTATTTCTCTAATCAAATATATACATTCTTATTCTTTAGTTTAAAAAGTCCATTTATTGCATTCGTTGATACTGTAATAGTATTAATTAGTTCATTATACTTATATAATGAGATAAAATCTAAATATTTAATTCCATATATTATTTGGAATACATTTGCAACCATATTAAGTTTATCTATATATCTTCTAAATTTATAGATATACTTTTTTTAAATATTCAATTATTTTATCTTTATCATTTTCTAACTTTTCATATATAATTTTTTCTTCTAAATCACACAATATATCATTTAATATCGCACTAGGTTCTTCATTTATAACATCACATATTTCAACTGGTGTAATTTTAATATCATTTCTATCTTTAATTTTTAAATTATTATACTCTAAATTTATTTTATCAATATCTATTCCTTTTATTTCAGCTGCAATTCTAGATATATAAAGTCCATATTTATATAGATTTAATTTATCTAATATATCTAATTTTAATAAGTTATTTACTTGTTTTATAGTCTCAGCCTCAGACTTATTAAAACGATAATTTTTAGCATTTAATTGAGCCCATATACCAACTAAATAAGTAGTTTTCTTTAAATTATATGTATTAATTTCAAGTGGTCTTTCTAAATCTAGTTCTCTAATTAATTTAATACCATAATCTATATTATTACTTAAAAATATTTTATCTAATTCTTCTTTTTTTCTATCATAAGATAATCCTTCAACTAAATATCCATATTTTTTAATTCCTTCATATAATTCTTTAGAAAGTTTAAAATTAAGAGTGGTCGCAAAACGAATAGCTCTAAGTATTCTAAGTGCATCTTCTTGTAATTTTTTATTAGTATTCCCTACTACTTTTATTATTTTATTATCTATATCTTTTTTTCCATTTAAATAATCATGTAAATTTCCATCACTATCTAAACATAATGTATTAATAGTAAAATCTCTTCTCATCAAATCTATTTTTAAATCATTAATATATTCTATTTCAATAGGTTTTCTATTATCTTTATATTTTAATTCTTTTCTATATGTCGTAGCTTGAAACTTATTATTTTTATAAATAAAGTTAACACACCCATAATTATCACTAGTAACTTCATTAAATATTTCTTTTATTTCTTTTGGAGTTGCACTTGTCGTAATATCATAATCTATAGTAGATAATCCCATATATAAATCCCTTGGATAACCTCCTACAAAATATGCCTCATACCCTGATTTTTCAAATTCTTTTAATACATCTAATATATTATCCACATTTACACCTCATTATTAATGTAACAAAAATAATCATTTTTAACAATCATTTTCACTAAAATTTTATAAATATGTTATAATCTATTTAGGAGGGTTTTATGATATATTATGAATTAGATGATAAAGTTATTAATAAATATGAAATTACATATGATATAAATAGAATAAATGAGATAAAAAAAGAAATAATTAATAATTGTAGTAAAATAGAACATGTTGAAATTGAAAGAGAATATAGCTTTAATGACAATTATTTTGAAAATAAGTTAGTTAAAAATCATACTAGTGAACCTATTGGTTTTAATGAATACTATGATGGGACTAGATCAGTTTATCTACATCGTTTTGATTTACTTACTCCACCAAATTTAGTAGAGTTAATTGATAGATTACTTAGTGATGATAAATCCGCTGTTAATGAAATATATTTTTATCAAGAAGAAAAAGTTTCATTTGATAAAGAAATTGATGCTAAAAATAAAGAGATTGATAGTATTAATAATAGTGATGTTGATAAAAAAATAAATAAACTAAAAGAATTAAAAGAATTATTAGAGTTAAAATATATAAATAGAGATCAAAAATCTACTAAGGAATACTATATTAAATTACTTGATTATATTCATGTTACATTTATATCTAGTATAAATATAAGTGATAATAATATTATTAGTGATTTTTTCAATATGGATTTTAATATTGAAAATGGTAATATAATGTTTACAGACAATAAAAATAAAGAAAAGATTATAAACAAAAAGCCATAAACATTAAAGTTTATGACTTTTATTTTATTACTTTAATCTACTTATAAAGTATATGCTTTTTATCTATATCTTTTATAACAATTTCTAATTTTAGCAAAAAAAAATGCAAGTAACTTGCATCAATTTTATTCATTAATTATTAGTTTAAAGCATCTTTTAATTTAGAACCAATTTTAACAGTAACTGCAGTTCTAGCTGCAATTGTAACTGGTTCTCCAGTTCTTGGATTACGTCCAGTTGATGCTGGTTTATCTTTTGCAGTAAAAGTACAGAAACCAGTTAAAGCAACTTTCTTTTCTTCCTTTAATCCTTTAGTAATTCCACTCATAACTGCATCTAGTGCACGAGTTGCATCTGCTTTTGATAATCCTGCTTCTTCAGCAACATAATTAATTAAATCTGTTTTTGTCATAATTTACCTCCCTCATCTACGTAAGCTATCTTGCCTACAATCTAATATTAGCACATAAGTTATTCAATTGCAACAAATTTTTATAATTTTTATATTAAAAAAGCTAAGAAATCTCTTATTTCTTAACTTTTATCTTAATCCCTATAATATTATTTATTACACTAATATCATCATTATCTAAATTAATTGAACCTGATAAAATTGCTTTATGTAATAAATATGTGCTTTCTTCCCCTTTTAATGCATTTATGTTTCTTAATAATCTATTTTTACTTATTAATTTACCATTTATATTATATGTTAAATTATCAATTTCATAATTAGATAATTTAGATAAGTAACTATAATCACTATTTGATATTTCTATGCTAGATATGTTGTTATCAACATAATCTTCTGTATAGTCAACTAAAAACTCATCTAATTTATTATCTGGAATATAAAAATTATCTCCAGTTATAATTGAACCTATAAATGAATTATCATTATTTATAACATTCATGTTAATTAAACTAGCTATTTGTAATCTTTTTATTGCATTATAATTACTACTTACAAGGTAATCAGGATTATTACTTATTTGATTATAATAACCAAGTTCTATAAAATTATCAAGTAAATTAAATATAATGTCATTTTCTAAAAATTCAAATTTATTAAACTTATTTATATCTATATTATAATATTGCATAAGTTTTAATCTTTTTGTTAATGTATTATTATTTATTAATAATATATTTTTATTATATTTGGCAATTTTACTTATAAAATTATTAAGTAAATTTATATTTAATTTAAAATTATTATAAATATCTTTATTTGTTAAAACTAAGCTATTGTTAATTAAAAAATTTATATCTATAATGCTTTCTTTATATAAATAAGTAAAATAGTAAAGTTGTTCTATATCACATTTTAATAATAATATAAACAAATTATTATCTTCACTTACAATATTTAATTTAGAGTTTCTTAATAAATTTAACTTTTCTTCTAAATTATCAATTTCACTAATTTCTATTATTCCATCTTCAGTTAATTTTGATAAGTTATAACCATATTTATGAAATATAATCTCAATGTTGGATACTTGTTTACTTTTCAGCTCAATATTCTTTTTAGATACTTCCTGTTCATATTTACTATTATTACTAATAACATATCTTAAATATTCGTGTAATACATTTTCATCTTCTATTAGTTTTATATCTTCATTTATACTACTAATATAACCTCTATTATATACTAATTTCATGTATAACTTTTCATAATTATTTTTTATTTTATTATTAATTTTACTGTTATTTCTTGTTTCATTAAATAAATTTGTGTAATAATCATCTATCATCTTACAATATCTATCTATAATTTTTATCTCTTTACTACCAATTGTATTTATAGATTCACGCTTCAACTTTTTTGCTTTTTTGTTTTTTACTTGTATGCCTCTTTCACTTTTAATATCATCTAGTATTCCATCAAAATTTTTATCAATATATGCAAGTTTATCAAATAGAAGAACACTCATAAATATATCTTTATCCGGACATAAATAGAATAATTCTTTTAGTGCAAGTGAAGGTCTCATTTTTGTTTTAGGAATATTATCATATATTTTATCAAATTCTTTATTTATTTTTCTAACTGTATTTTGGGCAGCTAATAAGTTTAGCTTTGCTACTTTTTTATCATGGTCATGATTATATAATATTTTAAGCGCATCATAATATTCACGATATTTTCGTTCCGAAAGAATAATATTAGAGAATATTAAACTACAACTTTTAATAAGCTCTTCTAGTTTTTTTGAATATGATGGCCCTATTTTTGTTATTATTAATAATAATACAAAAATAGAATAGAATGCTGGTTCTGCTTTTTCGTATTTTCCATATAAACACTCTTTATAAATTCTTAAAAATTCTTCATAATGAGAATCTATAGGTTCTACCTTTAAAACTCTACATCTACTTTCTATCGCTTCTTTTAACCTTTTCATAATTATCACATCCCTTTTTATTACCTAATATTTCTTCTATATAATCTAATATTTTTGCATTTTCAAGAAGATAATTAGTATCATTTATATATTTTAATAATAGATTTTTTTGTGATTTAAAAACTACATATCTACTTCCCATCATATTATGATACTGACTACTTGTATAACATTTTTTTACAAATGCTTGAATTAATATATAAACATCTTTAGATAGTCTTTTGAATGTTAATCTAACATCACGATACTTAACTTCATATAATCCTTCTAAGTTTTTATTATTATTAAAACACTTAATATTTTTAAATGTACCTTTTTTAATACTTTCAATAAGTTCTAGTATATCAGAATAATACTGTTGTGGTATATCCTTTATAATATCATTTTTTACACATATATTATCTCTATTAGTTTTTAAGAAAACTACTTTATTTTCTATATCATCTGTATTATTATTAGAACTATTTATATATTGATTATAATTTTTTATATATTTTATTATTTTTAAACATTTACATTTATAATCATTATATTCTTTATAATCTATATCATCTTTACTTATATCCTTTAATAACTTTTCAGTCATTTTGTATTCTTCAAAATAGTGAAGTAATATTAAATTTATTATATCTTGATAATTATCAGTATGTTTTTTTGGTAATATCATATCTATATCTTCATAATCATCTAAACTGTTTATAAATTCTATATAAAATGATATATCCATTTTCATTGAATTGTCTTCTTTATCTTCTTTAATATGTTCATGTACTACATTATTTTCTAATTTTTCTATGTTTTTTACTTCTTTTCTTTTATTTAATACAGATTCAAATTCCTTATTTTCTAATCTTAATTTTTCATATATTTTAGTATTGTAATTACATATAGCTTTTATTATATTATTTATACCTCTAATATCGTAATTATTATTATTTAAATAATCTATTAATTCTAATATAAATTCTTCATTAACTATTTTTTCACACTTAAATAAATTATATAGTTTATCTTCCATAATAATCCCCCTTTAACAGGTTTGTATATTACCATATTTTTAGTTTTTTAGCAAATTAAAAAAATAGCAGATAGGTGCTATTTATTTCAATAATAATTCTAGTTTTTTCTTTTCTTCTTCTAACTTGGCTCTATCTAAATCAACTATTTTTTTAGGTGCCTTATTAACATAATTTTCATTAGATAATAATTTTTCTCTTCTTTCTATTGATGAAGATAATAGTTTTATTTGTGCTTCCTTTAATTTTTTATCTGCTTCTGTTTCAACTTTCTCAAAGAAAATTTGTGCTTTTACTCTTCTTGAGAATACTTTATATGCTTTCATACCAAGTGGTTTTTTTACAACATTATCTTTTATTTTAAGCATATTTACAATTAAATCATTATCATCATCTGTATCAAACATTATCTTTGCTTCTTTAGTAATATTATTTTCTGCTTTTATGTTTCTAAAGCTTTTTATAAATTCAATTTGGTCATCTACTGCAATCTCGGCATCAGTAAATATATATTTTTTACTGTATTTTGGATATGATGAAATCATTATATCTTCTTTCTCTTTTATAGGAAGTTTTGAATAAATCTCATCTGTTACATATGGCATGAATGGTTGTAACATTTTTAATATTCCTGTAAGTACAAAACATAATGTTGATTTAGTACTTATAGTATCTATTGAATATTTAGCCATTTCTATATAATTATCACAGAACATATTCCAAGTAAACTCATAGATGGATGCAGCAGCATTATTAAATTGATATTTATCCATAAATTTTTTTACTTCATGAATACATTTTTCATATTTAGTAAGTATCCATTTATCTTCTGGTTTTAAATTATCTAAATTAATTTCTTTTAAATCTTCAATATTTGATATAACAAATCTTGCGGCATTCCATATTTTATTTATAAAGTTCCATGCTGATTTAATTTTTTCTTCATCAAATTTCATATCAGTACCTGGTGCGACATCGGTTGCAAGATAATATCTTAAAGCATCTGCTCCATACTTTTCTACCATGTCAAATGGATCAATTCCATTACCTAGGCTTTTAGAAAATTTTCTACCTTGCTTATCTCTTATTAATCCATGAATTAAACAATCTTTAAATGGTCTTTTACCAAGTAATTTTTCTCCTTGAAATGTCATTCTATTAACCCAAAAAGGTATAATATCATATCCTGTTACTAAACATTGATTTGGATAATATTTTTTTAACATTTCTGTATTATCAGGCCAACCTAATGCTGCAAATGGCCATAGTGCAGATGAAAACCAAGTATCAAGTACATCTTCATCTTGTACCCATCCATCTTCTTTAGGAGGATTTATTCCGACATAAACATCATCACCTTTATACCAAGCAGGTATTCTATGTCCCCACCATAATTGACGTGAAATACACCAATCATATGTAATTTCCATCCAGTGATTCATAACTTTTTCATATCTTGTAGGTACAAAGTTAACTTTTTCATCCTTTTTCTTTTGTGTTTCTAATACTTTATCTGCTAATGGGCGCATTTTAACAAACCATTGTTTTTTTATCATTGGCTCTACCATTACACCAGTTCTTTCACTGTGTCCAACTTCATGTACTAATGGTTCAACTTCTAAAAGTAATCCTAATTTTTCTAGTTCTTTTAACATTTCTTCTCTACACTCTTCACGAGTCATACCACAATAATTTAGAGCATTTTCATTCATAGTAGCATCATCATTCATAACATTAATTCTCTCAAGGTTATGTCTTAGGCCTACCTCAAAGTCATTAGGATCATGTGATGGTGTAATTTTAACAACACCTGTTCCTTTAGTAGGGTCTGCATGTTCATCTGCTATAATTGGTATTAATCTTCCAACAAGAGGTAGTATAACATTTTTCCCAATTAGATGTTTATATCTATCATCATTAGGATTTACTGCAACTGCAGTATCTCCAAATAATGTTTCAGGACGAGTGGTTGCAACATCTAAATAATCATCTGTTCCATCTATTATATATTTTAAATGATAAAAAGCACTTTTTTCTTCTTTATATATAACTTCTTCATTTGATAATGCAGTTTTAGCTACTGGATCCCAGTTAATTATTTTCTCACCACGATATATTAACCCTTCATTGTAATAATCAACAAAAACTTTTTTTACAGCTTTAGATAATCCTTCATCTAAAGTAAATCTTTCTTTAGAATAATCTAGAGCAATACCCATTTTAGCCCACTGTTTGCGTATAATATCGCCGTGTTCTTTAGTCCAATCCCAACAAGCATTTAAAAATTTTTCTCTACCATATTCATATTTATTAATATTATTTTCTTTTAATCTTTTTACAACTTTAGCTTCAGTTGCAATTGCAGCATGGTCCATACCAGGAAGCCATAATGTATCATAACCCTCCATTTTCTTATAACGAATAATAATATCTTGTAATGTTACATCCCAAGCATGTCCTAAATGTAGTACCCCTGTTACATTTGGTGGAGGTAATACTATACAAAATGATTTTTTGTTACTAATTCCATCTTCACACTTAAAATAATCTTTACTAAGCCATTTTTCATATTTATTCTCTTCTACTTTATTATGATTATATTTCTTATCTAGCATATATTTTCTTCCTCCATTATTTTTTTATATTTATTAGTATCTATATTTTTAATATCATCTATTAAACTTTTAAATATTTTATTATCTTGATATCTAACTCTATCATATTCTATCCAAAAATCACTTGCACATTTAGAATTATTATTAATCTCATCTTTTCTATCACCATAATATTCTAAATCTTCTTTTGATTTTTCAAAATCCATAACCCCTTCTAAATCATATAATTTAGCTTGAAAGTCACATTCTATTTTATCAATCAAATAACAAAACTTAGCTTCTTTACTTTCACGTTCATTAAACTCATCTAATAGATTTATAATATCTTCTTTTTTTATTAGACCATCTACAACTTTTTCAACGCTCTTTTTACCATTTTTTCTTTTTTCATCTATTGTAATATTAGACCTTATTGTATAATCTGGCATAAGTATTTCTTCTAATTCGTGTAAAGATAGCATTTTTAATACTTTTAACATATCAATATCTAGTTTATATTCACTATCTATTGCTATTGCAAGCATTAAAGTTCCATATATATGTTCTGCAATACTCTCTTTTCTTTCTTTACTAATTTCTATTTCAACCCATCCCGTTCTAAGTTTATTTTTTAATATATTTGTAAACATATAAAAATCTATTATATTATTGTTCATCCTTTACCTTACCTTCTTTTTCAAGCATTTTTTCATATCTTCCAATTCTAGCTACAGGATACATTGTAAGTATTTTGTTAGTATTAGGTATTACTACAACTTCAAGTAAATCAGTTTTATAATCCATTAAATATCCTATATCGTAAGGCATTTTTACTAAATACATATCTGTATCATCTTTTCTTACTAAATGTTTTAAATTAGAAGTACAATAATCATACACTTCAGCTAAGTTAATATCATCATTTAACTTATAAAGAGTCCCCTTTAATAAATGACGCTTACTTACATGTTGTAATGCTCTATCTTTACTATAACTATATAACTGTCTATCAAAATAAGTTTCAATATCTTCATCAATTAACTCACCACGTAAATATTTATAGTATTTGACACACCTTTTATACTGAACTATATCTCCTTGATGTTTACAATTATCAATATCAAAACTTTGAATTAATTCAGGTAATTTAGGATCACTCTCTCCAAAAGCAATTTTTATAAGTCTAAGGGTTGCTTGATATCTCTTATCAGTTTTAAGTAAACACTTAAACTCTTCTTTTGCGCTCTTTAAATTATGCATATATTCATATATACATCCAAGTTCTATATGCATATCTTCTTCCATTAAAGTATGATTTAATTTTTTTAAAGTTGCAATTGCATCTTCATAATTACCTTCATATTCATATATTAATCCAAGTAAATATATTTTTTCATTTGAAAAATATGCATCATTTACATACTCTTTTGCCTTATCTACTAACCCACTATCTAAAAGTAGTTTAACTAAATCCATTAAAGCAGTCTCTTCTTTTGTACTTTCGTATAATTCTTTAATTAAATTATATGCCTTATCTATTTTTCTTATCTGCATATATCCTTTAAACAATATCTTTTTTACTCTTGTTTTAAAATATGGCTGATTTAAATAATTTTCAAGTATAGTAATATTTTTACCTACATTTTTATTATTATTTAATTCTTTATCAATCCTATTTAAATCATTATTAATTTTTATTGAACCTTTTGTATATCTCATATTTCCTCCATAAAAAAAGCATCCTTATAAGGACGCTTGGCGTGGTACCACCTTAATTCGTAGTATAAACTACCTTAAACATTTAACGCATGTAACGTAACATTCTACTTAATTCAAATATTAAACTCCCTTGCTACCTTCTATTACTTTAATTATTATCTTCCACCAAATGATAACTCTCTATAAATTAAATATAATATACTCCTCAAGTTCAAAGTTTTTAAAATTTACAATATTATATATCCTTTTATAATATTTTTCAAGCTAATTTTTAATTTTTAATTTTGACAGCTAATTTTTAATTTTTAATTTTATCAACACCAACAGTAATAATCGGTACAACTTTGTATTCATCAGTAACATCCTTATCATCTATTAGTGTATTATCACTAATACTATATATATTATTATCACTAGAAATTGTACTAGTTAATGTATCAGAAATAAAATCTATTGTTAGTTTATCTTCAGATACAAAATTATTTATATCAGATAAAGCAATTAATCTTGCTTTATATCCTGTATAATCTATATCATTTACAGTGTCAGTTCTATCATCCAAATAAAACCAGTTATCAGTAATTCTTTTTAGCACCTTAAGAGCAGTAATAGGCTTATATACATTAGATACACTATAATCTGTATCAGTAATATACGCAACTTTAGATTCTGTTTTTACATCATCAGCAGCACCATAATTTCCTTTACTAAAAGTAAGTGCTTCTGACATTACTAAATTAACACTTGCAGAATCACTACTAATAACATAAAAATCATATTCTTCCGTATTAGATACAGTACAAGTATACTTATCTCCTACTTGATTATTTCCGTTATTATTACCAATACAAATATAATCATTAACATTTCCTTTATCATTTATTTCATTTTGTACTTTATTCCTTAAATTATTTAGTACTTTACTTCTACCATTTAATATGATTAAAAAAGTAGCAGTTAATGTAATAGCTAATATTAAAATCATATACATCATAGTAGAAATAGCAAATCCACGATTATTCAATTTCACATTATCACCTATATTTACATACTAATTATATATTAAATAGTTATTTTTTTCAAGTAAAAAACTAGTATGTATTTATACTAGTAGAGTGTTACAAATAATATGAATTATTTCTATACAAAGAAATAAGTTATTGTAACATTTATTCATTAATATAATTGTAAATATATTTTTTTTATGATACTATTTTTGTAGGTGGTAAGATGAATAATAAAAAGAAAATGATAGTTATTATATCAAGTATTATTTTAATCACTTTTGTTACAGTTATTTTAATACTTATAAACACTAAAAGTAGTAAGAAAATAAATATTAATAATAAAGAAGAGAATAAAAAATGTATTCCATTTACTGGAGGAAGTTATAATTTAATTTTTGAAACTAATAGTAATGATAAAATAGATTTAATAAATGTATGTATTGCATGTTCACCTGATAGTTATCCTGAGATTCCAATACCAAAAAATGAAGGATATGATTTTGATGGATGGTACTATGATAAAGATTTAAAAAATAAAGTGGTTGCGAATAAAACTAATGAAATAACTATTACTACAAAAAAAGATAAAAACAATTGTATAATAGGATATAAAGATGTTAAATTATATGCAAAATGGAAAAAGATTTAAATATTATAATTAATACATGTAAGATAATTATTTTATTATCTTTTTTTTAAATTGTTTTTTATATTAATTCGTGCTAAAATTTATATGGTGAGGATATGAAAAAGAAATTAAGATTATGGGTTAAAATAGTAATTGCATTAGTTGTTATAACTACACTTATTATACTGGATGGATTTTTTATTAATAGCCATGGATTTAAAGTTAATGAAATAGCTTTATATGAAAATATATCCGATAAATATAATGGATTAAAGATTGTACAAATTAGTGATATATATTATGGTAATACTGTAAATAAAGATGAACTTAAAAGAATTGTTAAAAATATTAATTTAATAAAACCTGATATTGTATTTTTTACTGGTGATTTAATGTATAAGGATAATAAAGATTCTACAGATGTTGCTAATATACTTTCTAAAATAAATACTGAGCTTGGAAAATACTATATAACTGGAGATAATGATTATAATGATGATACTGTTAATGATATACTAAATAAAAGTGGCTTTAATAGTTTAGATAATAAATATGAATTAATATATAAAGATAAAGAACCTATCTTAATTTCTGGAATAAGTACTAAAAAAGATAAAACAAATATAGAAGATAAATTAAAAGATACTTATGAATATTTAAATAATAATAGTAACTATAGCATTTTAATTATGCATGAACCAAATAATATAGATAAAATTGATTATGATAAGTTTAATTTGATTTTGGCAGGTCATACTAAAGGTGGAGTTGTTAGAATACCTCTTTTAGGCGGAATAATACTTCCTGAAGATAATTATTTATATGGTAAAAATTATTATAAAAAGAAAAACACAAAAGTATATATATCTAACGGTCTTGGTAATGATGAGGTTAATTTCAGATTATTAAATAAACCATCATTTAACTTTTTTAGACTAAGAAAAAAATAATCCACTCTCGGATTATTTTTTTATACTAAATCATTATTATAAATATCAATATCTAAATAAAACCATGAAGAAAGCAGTTCATTTAAAGACATCTTTTTATTTAACAAAATATTCATCGCTTGTTCTTTTGTAAGTTCCATATCATATGTATTATTATCAGTAACATCTACTCTATCTAAAACACTTATTTTAATTATTTCATCATCTATTTTTATAGATAATTCACCTTTTTTTAAATCACTATATTTATTTTTATAATTTAAATATACACTTATTACTTTCTTAAAATTATGTATTGAATATAACTGTCTATTATACATTTTAGAATTAGAAATACCATCTAATTTTTTTATAGTTTCATAATCACTTTTAAATACTTTCAAATTTATGTAATCTCTATTTTTCAATTTAGCAAATGATGAAGCTGTACTATTTATATCACTACATCTTATTTCATTTATAAAATCTCTTTTCGTATTATAAAATAAATAGCCATCAAATATATTATTATTAAATATATAATATGCATCTGTCTTCCACTGATTAGCAATATCTAAAAAGTTATTTCTATTTCTATTTAAATGAATTTTACTATTATACATTTCTAATATCTCATCTAAATATGTATCATCCATTTTTTTAAATGTAATATTATTATCTAATGAACCAAATTTATATAAGTTTAAAATATTAGGATAATAGTCATATTTTTTATATTTTTCAATATTACCTGAAAGCACTCCTATATCATATTTCTCTTCATATTTTTTTATTAATCCCATTAACATTTTAAAGTAACCTTGTTTGCGATATTTTTTATCTACACAAATGCTTCCAATAGTTAAAATATCTAAAACATCATTATCAATATAAATATTATTAGATAAAAGTAATGCACAAGCTATAAGTTCACTATTCTTCCTTATAGTTAAATGTTTACCCTCTTTTTTATTATAAATTTTACCCATATACTTTTTAAAATAATCATCTTTATCATAACACTCATTTACAAAATCAGTAATTTCTAAGTCTGTATCTTCTAAATTAACATCAACATTTAAGTATTCCATCATATCACTAACACTTGATATAGTATCAATTGCATATTCTTTTAATTCATCAACTGCATCACTAATTGCATAACCATTAAACTGTTTAATCATCTCTATATCAGTATAACCATCACCAACTGTATATATTAAATGCTTATTTATCTTTTCTAAATTACTTACATATCTAATTGCATTGGCTTTATTCGCTTTTTTATTTACTATTTCAATATGATTTTTATGACGCATAGATATATATGCCTCAATATCACTAAAATTTTCATTAATGTAATCTGCTGCTTTTTTAGCAACCAAATTATCAGATAATTGTATATTTATTTTAGATAAATCTAAAGTATTAATATCTACTCTACTATCTTTATCGTGAGATGCAAAATAAGTTACTTTATTAAAATCAAATAATTCCATAAGTTTTTTCTTAGTTAATTCATCAATATAAATACTATTTATTATTTCATCATCTTTTAAAATAGTTGCGCCATGATTTACAATTAAATAATCTGTTTTTATAGAATTTTTAGTTAAATTAATAAAATCCCCATATGATCTTCCTGTAATAATTACAAACTTATTTCTTTCTCTAAATTTTGGTAAATTATCTATATTCCTTTTTAAATCAGTATTATTTGTATAAAATGTTCTATCAAAATCAGTTGCTAGTAAAAACATATTACCACCCTAAATAAGTATACCAAAAGAATACTAAAAAAGAAAGCAATTTTAACTTTCTTTACATTCTTCACAAATTCCTTCTATTTTTAAACTATGATTTATAACTTCAAATCCTGATATATTGATACTATCAAATGGACAATTATCTAACTCTTTTATTTTATTACACTTAATACATTTTATATAATGCTTATGATATTCATTAATGACATAATAATCATTATTATCGTAGTTAATTTGTTTTACTAATATATTATTTTTAACTAGTATATCTATTATTCTATATACAGTTGATTTATTCATGCTTGCTTTTTTTATTATATTAGATATAGTCGCACTATTCTTTAATTCTAATATAATATCTATTATCTCTTTTCTCTGTTTAGTAATTTTTAAATTACTATTTTTAAACATTTTGTCTATCATATATGAACTCCAAGTAGCTGAATTATTAATCCACTTACCACTCCTATAAAATATACTAAAGATAAAATAATTATATTTTCTTTTATATTTTTATTAGATTTAAATAATATTATAATTGCAACTCCACTACCTGTAAGTAGTCCTGATATGAGTGCTGAAAATTCAATTACACCCTTTGCATATAAAGTAGTAATCATTACACTTGATGCACAATTAGGTACAAGACCTATTAAGCTTGTTATAAATACTGTAAATGGATTATTAGCTATTATATTATTTTCATCAAATATGCCAGTATACTCTATTAATATATTTAAAATAAATGAAATAAGCATTATAAATAGTGTAATACTTAATGTATGTTTTAATACCGATACTAACAAATGATCTTTACAATGACAATTTTCTTCATGGCATATTTCATTATCTATTTCTATATTTTTCTCTTTCTTACGTAATATAAAATCAATAATAATACCAGATATCATACCTATTATAACTTTTATAATAAGTGCTGATAATATAACTTTAACAGGTGCCTTTTGTGATAATAATACTGGTAACATTTCATCACTAGTTGATAAATATATAGAAATAAGTGTTCCTAAACTAACTATTCTTGTAACATATAAATTAGTAGCAAGACAAGAAAAACCACACTGTGGGAATGCTCCTAAAATACTTCCAAATATTGGTCCTAATTTTCCTGTCTTAGATATTAACTTTCTATTTTTTTTACTTAGCTTATGTTCTAAAAGCTCTATTATTAAAAATGCAATGAATAAAAACGGTATTAATTTTAATCCATCTATTAATGTATCTATAATTATATCTAACATAATTCCTCCTAAATGCAAATTTGTTGCATTAAGATTATATTATATAATTTATAAAATTGCAAGAAAAAAGTAAGAATACTATTATTTTATTCTTACTTATAGTAGACAACTTCCTAAAAAGATAGGATTTAATTTTTGTTTTAAAACTTGCCTAATTTCTATTTCTTTTTTATTCTTTCATATGCTTTATTATCTAAATAACACTTATAAGCACTCATACTATTAATTAATTCTTCCATAGCCATATTATAATAATATTTGTAATCACCTATAATTGTATTACTAAAATCATATTTTCTATTATTAATAATTAAAGATGCAATATTTTTAGCATGACTATCTAATCTTTCTAAATCTTGGTTATTAATATTATGAGCTAAATAAACTTTATTATCAAAACTTGTCTCACATCTATCAACTATAATATCCTTACTAATTATTTTATCTTTTTCATTAAAACTAGCTGTTATATTACATCTATCTGCATTATGATGATTAATATTCATATCTATTAAGTCTAAATCAATACATTCTTGATTAATAATTAAATTATAATTTCTAGATATTATATATGCATAATCTCCTATACTAACATTAATATTATATCTATTAGCTTCTATTTTAGTTAATCTTTGATATTTATTTAAATCAAAATCTTTAATTGATGATAATTCACTTCTATCTAAAATCATATATTGAATATTATCTTTATAACCAATTTGTGTATTACCATTGTTATAAATAATCTCTATAGTAGACACTTCTCTTATTTTCATAAATCCCCCCACAATATTTTTTAATCTAATTCTACATTATGATATACATGATTTACATCATCTACTTCATCAAGCATAGTAATTAGTTTATTAAATACTTCTAAATCATCACCTGATAATTTAATTTTATCTTTTGGAAGCATAGCAATCTCATCAATATCAAATTGTACTTCTTTAAATGAAAGTATCGCTTCTTTAATACTATTTAAATCTGTAGGATTACCATAAATCATAATAGTACCATTATCATCTTCCATATCTACAATATCTACACCATTATTAATTAATGCATCCATTGCTTCTTCTTCTGTTATTCCTTTAAATCCAACTATACATAAATTGTCATACATATAACTAACACTATTCATAGCACCTAATTTAACATGACATTTATTAACAACAGTTCTAATATCACTAACTGTACGATTTACATTATCTGTTAAACAATCTACTATAAGTGTTGAACCTGCTGGACCAAATAATTCATATCTAGCTTCTTCATATGATTCATCTGCACCACTACTTACTTTATCTATTGCTCTTTTAATTACATCATTAGGTACTTGTTCTTTTTTTGCCTTTTCAATAAGTCTTTTAAGTGCAGGATTACCCTCAGGTGTAACTCCTCCATTCTTTGCTGTTTGATATATTTCTTTTGCATACATACCATATAATTTACCTTTTGCTGCTCCTGTTTTAGCTTTTGCAGCTGCTATATTTGGAAATCTTCCCATAAAATCTTCCTTTCTTTTCTAAGTATTTTATCATATCAATAATTATTTAACAACTATTTCTGATTTTTCTAAAGCATCTCTTGCAGCTAGTTGTTCTGCTTCTTTTTTACTTTTAGCACTACCCTTGCCATATAAAATGCCATTAATTCTAACTTCTATTTCAAATGTTTTATTATGTGCAGGACCAATTTCATTTACTAATATATATTCTAAACTCTTTTTATCCGTTTGAACAAATTCTTGTAATTTAGATTTGTAATCATTAAAAAAGTCTAAAGTATTACTTTCTATTATTGGTATAACATATTTATATATAAACTTTTTTACTTCGTTTAATCCTGAATCTAAATAAATAGCAGCAATAAATGATTCAAATATATCCGCAACTATTGCCTTACAATGTTTACCATCTTGTTCTTGCTGACCTTTCCCTAATTTTATATATTCATTAAGTCCTAATTTAACTGAATATTCATATAAAGCATTTTCACATACATAATGACTTCTAAGTTTTGTCATGCGACCTTCTTCATAATAAGTATTTTTATATAAATATTCACTTATAATAAGTTCTAATATTGCATCACCTAAAAACTCTAATCTCTCATAGCTTTCACATTTCATTTCATTTGCATATGATGTATGAGTAAATGCTTGATTATATATATCTATATTATCATAATGAATATTTAATTTATCAAGTATATCCATAAAATCACCAAAAACATTATATCAAAATTAATAAAAATATAAAATACTATTTTACTTTTTATTATATTTTTAGTATAATTATTTATATGAAAAAATTATTAATATGGATAATTAGATTATATCAAAAGGTTCCAGGAAATTTTCATAATTACTGTAGACACTACCCTACTTGTTCACAGTATGCAATTGATGCAATTAATGAATATGGTTCTGTTAAAGGTAGTTTTATGGCGATAAAAAGAATATTAAGGTGTAATCCATTTGGAACAAAAGGATATGATCCAGTAAAAAGAAAGAGGTACTATGAAAAGAATAATTAGTGGGTTAATGTGTTTTTTAATATTATTTTTAACTTGTGGTTGTAATCAAGATACAAATATGGATGATGTCAATATTTATACAACAACATATCCTATTGAATATGTAATAAATAGGCTTTATAAGAACCATAGTACAGTAAAAAGTATTTATCCAAATGGTGTGGATATATATGACTATAAAGTAACTGATGTTTTATTAAGTGAGTATAGTAATACTGATATGTTTATATTTAATGGATTATCAAATGAAAAAGATTATGTAAAACCTATGTTAAAGGAAAATAAGCATTTAAAAATTATTGATGTAGCATCAGATATAAATTATAAAAATGGTGTTGAAGAATTATGGCTTGATCCATCTAATTTATTAACTATTGCAAATAATATAAAAAAAGGATTTCACGAATATATAAGTGCGAAATACTTAGAGGATGAAATAGATAAAAATTATGATGAATTAAAAATTGATTTAACAAATATTGAAGCTAAATATAGACAAGTATTTAAAGATGCTAGTAATACAAATATAATAGTAAGTGATGATATATTTTTATTCTTAAAAAAATATGGTGCTAATGTTATATCATTAGATTCTGATAATGAAGAGTATGAAAAAAACTTAGTTTTAGCAAGAACTCTTATTAATAGTAATAGCATCAGTTATATATATGTTAAGGAAAATGAAGAAAACGACATAATAAATTCATTGATTGCTGAAACTCCTGTTACAACAATAAAACTAAATTTATTATCAATATTAACTGATGAACAAAGAAATAATAATTATGACTATATAAATTTAATAAACGATAATTTAGAAAAATTAAAAAAACAATTATATGAAATAAAATAAGCTATACTAAGTTAAGTATAGCTTTTACTTTAATTAATTTTACTTCTATCATTGTATCATTATTTATAAGTGATAGTTCATTATTAATATTTTCTATTATTTTATGACAGTCTTTTTTTGGATACGTTTTTATTATATGTTTTTCTCTATTCCATATATAAAAAAGCATCATATCAATACTCATAGAATCATATTTCATTTTATTAAAAATAATATCAAAATTGTTAATATTTCTAATATCAATTTTTTCTTTTATTATATAATCATTTATACACATTAATAAATTTATTTTATCCATTTAGCTCTCCTTGTTCAATTCCAAGTAGTAATTCTAGCATATATTTTATGATTAATCAAATTAAGAATTATAATATTTCAAAATATAATCAATAATAATTCTATTTTTTCATTTTTTTTTTAAAAACTATTGACAAAATAAGCTTTTTCGATTAATATATAAAGCACCAGTTCGGATTAGACGAATTGGTGCTAGTATCACACTAGCCAACCCCTTTTTATTCTTTTATAGGAACTGCTCAGGGGGCAGTTTCTTTTTTTATTTTAATAATGATAACGAAACTTTATTCTTCTCTTTATTAATATCTATAACATAGCAATCAATAATATCTCCAACACTTAATACTTCGTTAGGATGTTTTATATATTTATCTGTAATCTTTGAAATATGCACAAGTCCGTCTTCATGTAGTCCTATATCAACAAAAGCACCAAAATCAACTACATTTCTAACTGTGCCTTGTAACTTCATACCTATACTAAGATCATCGATTGTTAATATATCAGACTTTAATATTGGTTGTGGCATTTCATCTCTTGGATCCCTTTTGGGATTTTTTAAACATTTAATAATATCCTCTAATGTATAATGTTCAATATTAAGCTCTTTTTCACTACTTTCTAAATCAATAGAATTAAGTTTATCAACTAATACATTTGAACCTATATCACTTAATTTTAAGTTTAAATAGTTAATTAAATTAATAGTTTGATTATAACTTTCAGGATGTATTGAAGTCGAATCTAAAATGTTTGTTCCATCAACAATTCTTAGAAAGCCTATTGCCTGTTCATAAGATTTTGCAGGTAATATTTTTTTTATCTCATCACGTGATTTAAAATTACCATTTTCATTTCGATAATTAATTAGCTTATCAATTGTTCTTTTGGTTAAACCTGAAATATATTTTAATATTGAAATACTTGCAGTATTAACATTAACACCTACATTATTTACTACTTTACTAACTACAAAATCCAAATTTTCAGATAGTTTTTTTTCTGATACATCGTGTTGATATAAGCCAACACCTATTCCTGATGGTGGAATCTTTACAAGTTCAGCAAGCGGATCTTGTAATCTTCTACCTATACTTACAGCACTTCTTTTTTCAACTGCAAGATCTGGAAATTCTAAAATTGCTTCTTTAGATGCACTATAAATTGATGCTCCAGCTTCTGATACAATAGCATATTTACAGTTTAAATTATATTTTTTAATTAAGTTTGCAATAAAAGTTTCACTTTCCCTTGATGCAGTACCATTTCCTATAGCAATAATATCAACTTTATATTTTTCTATTAAATTTTTAACAATAACTTCAGAATCTTCAATATATTTTTGGCTATTACCTTTTAAAAATGGTTTTACAACTGTTGAGTCTAAATACTTACCATTTTTATCTATAACAGCTATTTTACATCCATTAACAAATCCTGGATCGAATGCTAATACAGTAACTTCTTTCATAGGAGGAGTTAAAAGTAATGCTTCTAAATTCTTCCCAAAATTATCAATTGCAGCCTTCTCTCCTATATCTGTAAGTTCACTCCTAATTTCTCTTTCTATAGATGGAGCTATTAATCTTTTATAAGAATCAATTATGGCTTCTTTTACAGTGTCAACTACAAATGATTTTTCATTTTTTATAAACTTTCTATTTAGAAAATTAATTACTCGATTAATATCATAATCAATACTTACACTGAGTATTTTTTCTTTTTCTCCTCTATTTAATGCAAGAATTCTATGAGGCTTTATATATTTAATTCTCTCTTCATATTCATAATACATATCATATATTTTATTATCGTCTTTAGCACCCTTTTTTATTTTACTTTTTATAATTCCATAATTATATGTATTATCTCTAATTTTCTTTCTAACATTTGCATCATCAGATATTTTTTCTGCAATAATATATTTAGCACCCTCAATTGCTTTATCTATATTTAAAACTTTATCATTAACAAATGATTTTGCAATTATTTCTATAGATCCTTCCACTGGAAATTTCATAATTATCTTAGCTAATGGTTCTAAACCATTTTTAATAGCTTCTGTTGCTTTTGTTTTTTTCTTTTCTTTAAAAGGCCTATATATATCTTCTAATTCTACCAGTTTAGTTGCAGAACTAATAGCCTTTTTTATTTCATCAGTAAGCATTCCTTTCTCATCTATTAAACGTGTAATATCTTCTTTTCTTTTTGATAAATTAACTTGATATTGATATTTTTCTTCAATTATTCTTATTGTCTCTTCATCTAATGCACCTGTTTTATCTTTTCGGTAACGTGCGATAAAAGGAATTGTAGCACCTTCGCTTAACAATTCCAATACACTTATAATTTGTTCATTTTTAATTTTTAAATTATCACTTAATTCATTTATTATTGTATTATTCATACCTTACCACCCTAATTAATTATAGCACAAAAAAAGGAATATCTCTACATATATTCCTCTCTAAGTCTATTAGCAAATTCATTTCGAAGTACCTCTAATAAAAATCTATCATCGATATCTTCTAGTGCAAAATCACCCATCTCATCTATTACAACTCTTGCAATTATTTGAGAATCAAGTAATTCTTCATTTTCATCGACACCCTTTAAAAACACATATTTCTTATTTTCTTTTATAATAGTATCTAAAACTACAAAATCATTACTTTCTATTGTTACTATTTTACCTACATCAACACTATCCATTCGACCCTCCTATTTTAAACTTTTTCCAGGTGCCCATCCTTCATTAGTAACACCATTTGTTAAATCATCAATATTGTAAGATTCAATTGTCCAACCTTGAGCTTCTAATTGATCCTTTTTATCTTTATTGTTAGCATTTATAGTTATTTTTTCACTTCCATCTGGAGAAACAAGCCTAATTAATGAGATTACTCTCTCGTCAGTTGAAGGATATAATGGATTATATCTATTAGTATCATTTTTTGCATCAATACTTGTTCTATAAATATATGGCCCATCAAAATGAACTGAATCCCCTATGTCATAACCAAATTCAACACTATAACCATCATCTACTATTGTATAATCTGTTAAGTCACTTTCAACTGCTTCATCACTAGTTGATTCTGATCTATTATTTTCTTGAATGTATTCTTGATTATTTTCGTATTCACCGCTAATAACTGCTTCATCATCAATCGATTTTAAAGATTCATGCTCTTGAATATCTTCCTGACTATTTTCATATTCATAACTATCTGCTACTTCATCACTAGTCGATTCTAGTCTAGAATTTTCTTTAATATCTTCTTCATTACTTTCATATTCATAACTATCTACTACTTCATCACTAGATGATTCTGGTATATCATTTTCTTTAATATCCTCTTCATTGCTTGCATATTCATAACTACCTACTACTTCATCACTAGTTGATGTTTCTTTTTTATCACTATTATCATCTTTTTTATCAACAGAAGATGCGACATCTTTTGCGCTTAGGCTAATCTCGTTAGCAGCTGTAGTTGATGGAACCTCTGAATTATCATATAAAACATTAGATGTATTATCATGATCATTATTTTTCTCATCATTTGATAATTTTGCTGCAAGTATAATTCCACCAATTGCAACAGGAGCTATTAAAACTGCTGCAATAACTTTTACTGCTTTATTGTTAAGCGCTGATTTAATTTTCTTAAAAAATTTAGATTCACGAATTCTTTCTAATTTTTTAGTTTTTCTCATATGTTTCGGTTGATAATCAATTTTTTCTTTCTTTTTTCCAAAAAATGGAAATCTTCTTTTTTTATTATTATCTTCATTTTCTACAACTTCATCATCATCAAAGTAATAACCAGAAAAATCATCACCATTTTCATTTTCTTGTTGATTCTCTTCTTGATTTTTGTTTTCTTCTTCATTAATATCAACAAATGAAAATCCTGATAAATCAAGTGGCTGATTTTCAGTTACAGCTTCATCATTAACATTCTCATCTTCAGGCTTGCTTTCATTTTCTTCTTGATTTTTGTTCTCTTCTTCATTAATATCGACAAATGAAAAATCTGATAGATCAAGTGACTTATCTTCGGTTACAGTATCATCACTTTGATTATTGCTACCTTTTTTGTCAGTTGTTGCAAATTGGTTTATATCAACAAATTCTTCTTGTTCATCACTAATTTTGGAAATACTTTTTTTATTAAGCCATGGAAATAGTCGTCTTCTTAGTTCACTTCTATTTTCTTTCTTATTATCTTTAGTCTCACTAACCGAACTATTTGCACTTTTTGATGTATCTATTATAACTGGTGGTGTGGTGTATGATACATCATTTATATTTTCATTTTTTTCTAATTCACCATCATATTCATTTTTTAAATCATCATAACTAACTGTTCTATTAGTCTCAATTTCTCTTAATCGACTTCTTAAAAGACCATTTTCTTGTTCTAGCTCTCTAATCCTTCTAATTAACTCTTCCTGAGTCATAAAAACACCTCAATTTCAATCTAAATTATATCAGATAAGTTTGACAATTGCAAATTAGCAATTTAAGTTTTTATAATATTCAAACCTTCTTTTTAGTTCGTCTAAACAACTATCATATAATGATTTATCGTGGCTAATTAAATTGAATCTTGTTTGTTTATCAACAAAGCTTCTATATTTATCAAAGTCAACATTCTTACTATCAAATTTATAACCATTTATTGGATGATATCTAAATGTTGGAAAGTACCCTGACTGGTATGCTAATTGCTCTAATTCAAAACTATTTGTCATTCCACCCTTTATACCGTGTGAAATACATACAGAATATGCAATAACTATACTTGGTCCAGAATATTCATATGCTTCTTTTAATGCTCTAATTACTTGGCTTGGATTTGCCATTGAAACACAAGCTACATAGCAATTTGGAATACTCATACACATACGTGCCAAATCTTTCTTATTTGTCTTTTTACCTGTATCAGCAAATTCTGCAAGTGTTCCTCTAGTAGTTGCTTTACTTGCTTGACCACCAGTATTTGAGTATACCTCAGTATCTAAAACTAATATATTTATATCATCACCACAAGATAGAACGTGATCAATTCCACCATAGCCAATGTCATATGCCCATCCATCTCCTCCAATACACCAAACAGATGGTTTCTTTATGAAACTTTTTATATCATTTAATTCCTTTGGAATATTATCAGTTAAATTATCGTAAACATATTTTGTTTTTTCATAATCGTCATAATTATTAAGCCAAATATTAAATAACTCTTTATTTTCATTATCTTGATTTTCTTCCATTATTGTTTTTATTCTATTTCTAATTTTATTTATAGCTACTCTCATACCATATCCATATTCAGCATTATCTTCAAATAAACTACTTGCCCATGGCATTTTATATGGCATACTTGGAACTATACCACCATAAATACTTGAACATCCTGTTGCATTACTAATTATTAAATTATCAAACATTTGAGTAAGCAATTTTAAATATGCAGTCTCTCCACAACCTTGACAAGAACCTGGATATTTAAATTTAGGTTCTATAAATTGAGTTCCTTTAATAGTATTTTCATCATTCTCTTTTACTGTAATATTTTTTTCTAAATAATCAAATATTTTTTGATAATTATTCTTATCATCACTTTTTGAAATTAATGCTTTAATATTTCGCATACCAGGACAAGCACTTACACATCTCATACATCCTGTACAATTATTGATAGATATTCCAAGAGCAAAATATCCTTTTTTATCCAAAGATTTCATACAATATTCTTTTATATAATCTGGTGAATTATTATATTCTTCTTCGCTTAAAACAAACGGTCTAATTACACCATGTGGACAAACAATAGAACACTGATTACAATTTATACAATTTTCTTTAATCCAACAAGGTGTAATTTCTATATTACTATTTGAATTACTAATACCGTCTTTAAAAGAACCATCTCTAACAGGTAAAAACTCTGATACGGGTATTGTATTTCCTTCTCTTTTCATAATTAAATCATAAAATGAATAATCTTTTTTTTCAGATTTATATGTATTATCAATTGTTAATCTATTTATATAATCAAATACTTTAGATATTGCTTTAATATTAGCATCTATTACATCCTTGCCCTTTTTAGAAAACTTAGTTTTTATATCACTAATTAAATATTTAAACATAGTTTCTTTATCTGCAAAATTGGTTAAACTAATAATAGCAGATTCCATAATCATACTAATCTTATCTCTAAGTCCAACTTCGAAAGCAATTTTATATGCATTTATTGAATATACTTTGACGTTTCTTTTTACAAATAATTTTTTTATATTTGGAGACATATAACTATTAATCTCATCATTATCTTTTATAGTATTAATAATACAAATACCATTATCTTTAATATCTTTTACTAAATTAAAATCATTTAAATAATTATCTTTACTAATTACTAATATATTAGGGCTATCAACATAATATGTTTTTCTTATTACATCATCGCTAATACGCAAGTGACTTGTTGTAACTCCACCTGATTTTTTTGAATCATACTGAAAATATGCTTGAACAAATTTATCTGTATTATTACCAATTAATTTTATTAATGATTTTGATGCACTTACCATTCCATCACTACCATAACCGTATATTAGTATATCTGTAGTATCATTTATACTAATATCTAATCTATCTAATGATAAATTTGTAACATCATCAATTATTCCAACAGTAAAATTATTTATAGGATTATCAAGCATTTTATAAATTGCTGCAATATCTCCAGGAGTTGTATTTTTTGAAGAAAGACCATATCTTCCACCAGTTATATCTATATTCTTATCCTTTAACGCAGTTACTATATCTAAATACAATGGTTCTCCAACACTACCGTGTTCTTTTGTTCTATCTATTACTGCTATTTTCTTTACAGAATCAGGTAAAACTTTTAAAAGATATTCTACACTAAATGGACGATATAAATGTACCTCAATAAGACCAACTGTATTATCTATTTTATCTATATACTCTTTTATAGTTTCACAAACTGACCCCATTGCAACTATTACTTTTGAAGCATCTTTGTTTCCATAATAATTAAAAGGTTTATAATTAATACCTACTTTTTTACCTATTTCTTCCATATATTCAGCTACAATATCACAAACAGATAAATAATCTTTATTTTTAGCTTCTACACTTTGAAAATAAATATCATCGTTTTGATTAGTTCCTACTGTTTTTTTATTATCAATATTAAGTGCTCTTAGTCTAAATTTTTCTAGAGACTTATAATCAATTAAATCTTTATAATCTTCTTTTTCTAAAAGTTTTATTTTATTAATTTCATGACTTGTTCTAAAACCGTCAAAAAAGTGCAAAAAAGGAAGTGATGCTTTAATACTTGATAGATGAGCTACTGCTGATAATACTGCACAATCTTGAACAGATGATGATGCAAGAAGACAAAATCCTGTAGATCTTGTTGCATATATATCCTGATGATCACCAAAAATACTTAATGCGTGTGTTGATAAACTACGAGCTGCTACATGTATTACTCCAGGAAGCATTTCACCTGCTATCTTATACATATTTGGTATCATTAAAAGTAATCCTTGTGACGCTGTATAAGTGGTTGCTAAAACTCCACTTTGAAGTGCACCATGAATAAATCCTGCTGCTCCTGCTTCTGATTGCATTTCTACTAACTTAACAGTATCATTAAATATGTTTTTCTCTCCCTTATTTGACATTTTTTCTGTATTTTCTGCCATAGGACTTGATGGTGTTATTGGATAAATTCCAGATACTTCTGTAAATAAATAAGCTGTATAACTTGCTGCCTCATTTCCATCCATTGTAACTATTTTCATAAAATCGTCCTTTCTATCTAAATATATTATACAATGTTTTATATAAAAATTGAACTAAAAAAAAGATTATTTTTTAACCTTTTTCTTACTATATTTTCCATCCAAATAATTATTAGTAATATTAATTTGATAATTTAACTCATCACTATTTATTTTTTCTTTATAAGTAGATTCATATATACTACTAATAATATCATTTAAATTACCATTCTTTCTATAATATTTAAAACGATATTTATCGCTATATATCATCTCTATTAAATTAATTCTACTTGATATTATTTTTAATTCGTCTATAGATACAATATTAGTATTATTTTTAGCATTCAAATAATAATTGCTATCACATAATTTTAATTTATTATTATATTTTTCTAATTCATAATTTAAATAATTAATTTTATAATTGATATCTCGAACCTTTAGGCCAAAACAAGTAACCCCTATTCCTGATAAAACTGTAAACATTCCTAAAAATGGTGCTATATTAAGATTATATGATAACACTTTACTTAAATTGTAAATATATATTGTTCCAAAACAAGATTGTAAAGTAACTATAGAAAAACCAAATCTACCTATATTATATAACGGTTTTTCTGACATACAATAATCTTTTTCTTTTTCTAGTTTTGTTAGTACTTCATTAATTATAATTTTATTTTTTTCTAAATTCATAAAAAAACTCCTGTTAGGAGTTATAATAACATTACAATATATAATTGTCAATTTGTAATTATTACAAATGAATAATAAATAACAAATATAAGGATAAATATAATTCCTTCAATTTTAGATATTTTTCTATCTTTAAAACAGAATAAGAATAACAAAACTGCAGATAGTAGCATCATTGTTATATCTATAATGTTTATATTAAATGAACTTATACTTCCAAAAACAGCAATAGGCATACCAAGAACAATACCTATATTAAATATATTACTTCCTACAACATTACCAATCGCAATATCATATTCACCTTTTTTAGTTGCAACAACGCTTGTCACAAGTTCAGGTAAACTAGTACCAAGCGCAATAATTGTAAGTGATATCATTCTTTCACTAACACCTAACATTGATGCAATATGTGATGCAGAATCAACTACTGCATTACTTCCTAAAACTAAACAAACTATTCCAATTAAAGTAAAAATTAATGATTTTATAATTCCATATTTAGGTTCTTCTTGATTTTCATCTTTTTTATTGCGCATAGTTGAAATTAAATAATAAATAAATACTAAAAAAAATAAAATAATTGTAATACCATCAGATCTAGTTAAATTGTTTATTTTAGTCCCCGATAATAATTTATCATTCATCAAAACAAACAGTAATGTAGAAAGTAAGATTGTAATTGGTAACTCTTTTTTTACAGTTGCATTTTTAACATTTAGAAAATGCACACATCCTGAAACACCTAATATTAATAATATATTAACTATATTACTTCCTATAACATTTCCAAGGACAATATCTCCGCTTCCAGATAACATTGATTTTATAGATACAGCAAGTTCTGGAGCACTTGTTCCAAATGAAACAACTGTAAGTGCAATTAGCATTTTAGAAATTTTAAAATTAGAAGCTAAACTTGATGCCGCATCAACAAATAAATCAGCTCCTTTAATTAAAACAATAAAACCTACAATCAATAATAAAATTTGTATAATCATATATTTTTCTCCAATTTCTTTAAATAAATTATTATTATTTTATTATTTATACTTAAAAGAAGTATTTATCACTTTTTTGAATCATTTAACTAGCTAATTTAGCAATATTAATCTTATTTAAGACATCATTAGTTTCCTTATCTACTAATCCTAATTTTATTATCTCTATTATATCAGATTTATTAAAATAATAATTATAATAGTTATCTATAACACCCATTGGATATTTACATCCACAATAATCATATGTATATCCTTGTTTATTTTTCATAAGATATCCAATTATGACAATTTTACTGCCTTCATTAATGAGTTTAACAACCGTTCCTATTGGTAAAAATTGATTATTCATTTTTATCCCCATCATTATATTTTTTCATAACATCATAATATTCTTTTTCATTATCTAATCCAACAATATACTCTTCATTTTCTTCTTTTAAGTACTTCCTAATTATTAAATCATTTTTATCAATAGTATTAATTAATATATAGTATAAGTTATTATTATTATTTATTTTTTCTACAACATAGTACTCTTTACCATCTATATCTAAAGTTTCTATACTCATTTTGTTTTTTCTCCTCCTAATGCCTTACTAGCATAGTATTCACGCCATGCTTTAATACTTGCCTCTCCATTAGAATTTAAATATCCATTTTTTATCAAATAATTATCAATCCCATTGTATCCTAATGCTTGAGCTATTTTTTCACATTCTTCTCTTCCTAGCATTTCATAAAATCCAATTAAATTATCATCATTTATATCTGGAATCTTAATATAATCCTCAACACCATATTTTCGACTAGTATCCATACCATATTTATCAAATATTTCTTGTGCATCATATATATATAATGAAACCATTTTAGTTGTATAATTAGGATCCTGGCAAGCTGTTAGACTAACCCCACTTGTTATTGCTATAAGAGATACAAGTACTTCTGTAGATATTCTTTTTATTCTTTTTACTAATTTTTGTTTTTTTTCTTTCCCTATACTATTCTTTTTTGAATGTTCATATATACCTTCAATATTCATATAAAACCTCCTATTTCATTATAATTCTATCATAAATCTCCTCCACCATGACTAGAACCACCACTAGCATTAGAATTTAAATACAATTCTAAAGCTATTTTTGCAATCTTAGCAGTTAAAGCTTTAGTTCCAGCCGCAGGAATAGCATTAGTTGGATTTTCTAAATCACCATCTGTAAGATTTATTCCTAAATAAGTTGAAGCACCCTCTGAAACAATTGCTTTACCAAGTTCATCAACATTAGCTATTTTATCTCCACCAAATAAATATTGAGACAATTCTTCAAATGAATGACCGTGAACATCATATCCGTTAACATTTTTTCTAACAGAACCATCCTCAGCAAAAGCAATTTGACTGCTGGTTCCCTCAAACCTTTCATTTAAATACGGATGTGGTAAATGGGTATTCCCAAAAATTGCTGAAAAGTTTGATAATTGATCCATTTTGAATCCATCATTTTCAATATTCCCTATATTCTTTTTAAGCAATGTTTTATAATCCATATACAGATACTTTGCATCATCCTTAAAATCATCATAATTAAATACTGTTGATACCATATCACCTTCAGCACAATATAATTCAAAACCATTAGCATTTTTTATTTTATTTGCTTCCTCTGTTGTAAGATTATCGTGATATGGATTATATAGAACAACTCCGTCTAATACCTCATTTGCTCCTTCTCTATCACATAAAGAAAGGTAGGCCGCTTCTGTTAAACTACCACCAAGAGAATAACCTTGAACACTTAGTTTTTTACCTTTACTCAAGGCTGTATTAAAGTATTTATCTGCAAGCGCTTTAGCTTTATTTTGCTGATCTTGATATTGACCATTTAATCCACCATTCTTTATTGTATATATTAGTTGTTTTTTCATAGATTCATCCATTCCTGAATCATCTAATTTATTCTCAATAAATTCAATAAGATATGAATCAGAATCAGGATCAAGCCCATTTCTAATAGCATCAACTGCTTTTTTATACAAATTAGCTCCTAAAACCTTTCCTGTTACAACACCTGCAGCCATAAGTTGAGGAGCCCCCAATATACTCGCAGCAATTCCTAATGCAGTTCCAGCAAATGTACCAGTTGTTTCAAAAGCATTACCAAGTAAGGAATCAATCCAGCCATTTACAAATTGTTCTTCAACAATATTTCTTGCATCATATAAATAATCTCCAATATCATCTGAATAATCTCCATAATTCTTAGTAGAATTATAAAATATCCTATAATTTCCAGATGGATCTTGTAATACAACCGCATCAAAGCTTCCATCTTGTATTACTTCTACTATTTTATAATCTGAAAAACCATTATCCATTAGACCTTTTAAAAAGCCAACATGATATTCATCGTTACCTTCACTAAATATTTCTACACATTCACTTATCGTTTTCCCTTTTAACCTATTAATATCAAATCCATTAATAGCTAAATATTGAATAAAATCAATAGCAGTTAAAGATACATTCTGATAATCAGTAAGTTTTGAAAAATCACTATTTTCAATTTTAAAATCAATAGATTCTGAATCATTATTATCCGGTAGCTTATTCGTATTTGCTTTATAATTAACTTTTTTAATTCCATATGAATTATAATTATTAAATTTTGGTTTTACTGAATTTTGTTTTGCTACTACTCTCTTTATATTTAATTTAGCCGAATTTGTCATAATCACAAACCCCTTCTAATTATTTATTATTAATAATATTTTACAATAAAAAAAGAAGAATTTCAATATTACTCCTAAAAAACTCAGGATAAAAAGATGTAGTAAAATAGATGTGGGAAAAATAATTTTATAATAAAAAAGAGAAAACCTCCTATATAAATATAACTTAATGTTATATAATTAATTTGAACATATAAACAATAACCTGTATAAACACTCAAAGTGTAAAGGTTAATTAAAGGAGTTGTTTTCTCAATGAATATCATATCACTATTTCAGTCATTTGTTAACCATTTATCTAACATTTTAGTAAATAATCAATATTTACATCATATTGAACATAATTTATTAAAGTCTACTAACGAATTAAATATTGATATTTTAAGGCAAATATTAGAATATTTAGATTTACAATATAAAAATTCTAAAGTTAGAAAAGAAAAATACTATGTGTGGTAAACCAGGGAAAGAACTTTGATTACTTCTTTAGGATTATTAACTTTTAATAAAACTTACTATAAATCTAAAAATAAGATAAATGGCAAATATAAATATTACAGTTACTTAGAAGATTATCTAGGTATTGCTAAATGGGCTAAAATGACCCTTGCCGCTGAAGTTAAATTTATAAATAATGCTTTAGATAATGGTTATTATTGGTCCGCTAATAATTCTATTCCTAACTACATTGTTAAATGGCAGACAATTTCATCTAAAATTCAAAATATAAATTACAATTATATTGAAAAAGTTAAGCAGAAAGATACTCCTGATGTTATTTATATTGAAGCAGATGAAGTACATGCTAATCTTCAATCTAGAAATCTTGGTACTAAAAATAGAATTGTTCCTGTTATTTTAACTCATGAAGGTCACAAAGAAGATTTTGTTAAGAAAAAAGAACTTAAGGAACAACATTATCTTGTTTCTTCAATACTTAAAACTGATAAGTTATGGGAAGAAACTTATAACTATCTAAATAAAAAATATGATTTAAATAAAGAACCAACAATATTTATTTCTGGTGATGGTGGCCATTGAATAAAAGGATATGATGTTGCTTTTTCAAATGCCATTTATGTATTAGATCCATTTCATTATTTTAATAAAAAACTAGCTTATATATTTAAAAAAGACACTTTATTAACAAAAATTGCTGATTCTTATTTAAGAAATAAAATGATAAATGAATTTAAATTATTAGTTAATTCTCAAATAGATAAATTTTCAGAACAAAAAGCAGATATAATTAAAGTTCAGAACTTTTTAATTGAAAATATAGAAGGTATAATTAATCTACATCATCCACTTTGCAAATGTCCTTGTTCTATGGAAGGTCATATTTCAAACAAATATGCCAAATTTATTACTTCCAGACCTCATTCTTATTCTGAAACTGGTTTAGAGAATATTGTTCAACTACTTACTATGAAAGCAAATAAAATAAAATTAACTGAAGAAATATATTATGAGTTTAAATCAGGTATTTCAGCATATAAAAAATTAAATTTAGAAATCAATCTAATATACTAATTAATCCTAATAATAAATATAATATTGAACACTATATTAATAATTCTAATTTTAATTTAAAAGATAACTATAGATTAGATTATTTTCTATCTAAAAGAATATAAAAAAATACAAATTAATTATATAACTTGTATTTCCTCTAAAAATTTTCCAACAATTACTTTACTTCACCCCTAAAAAACTTATCTATCTGTAGAACCGAAACCACCTTTTCTTGTCCCTTTTGCATTATCATCATCCGTAATCAAAAATTTCGTAAACATTACTTGAGCAATTGCATCGCCCTTTTTTATTTTTAATTCCTTATCTGAACAATTAAATACTTGAACCATAAAATGTCCATCATTATCTGGATTTTCATAATAATCTGCATCAATTAATCCAAATCCGTGTGGGGTTAATAATCCTTTTTTAGGTCCACCAGATCTACTTAGTAAAAAATAACATTCATCATCCATACAATATGCTTTTAATCCAGTTGGAATAAGTGTTGGTTTTATTCCTGGCTTATAAACTGGAACTATTATATCTTCTGCCGCTTCAATATCATATGCAGCAGCATGAGCTGTCTTTCTAACTGGTATATGAATATCTTTATCTTCCCAACCTTTTGCTATTTCAAATCCTCTTTTTCTCACTACTCTACTCCTTCATACAATACAATTTTATTTTTCTTTAAAGATTTTTTTACATCAATAACTCTTTGATTAGATGACCCCCTATACTTTAATGTTGGATTATATAAATCTTGTACATATTTTCCATCAACAAGGATATCTATATTATTTAAATCATAATTTTTTATCAAATCATCATATAAAAAACCAGACCATACCCATACATCTTTTTCAGGATATTTTTCTTTAAAGATTTTAGCAAGTTTTAAAGTTCCTAAAGCATTTTTTTTATGCATAGGTTCTCCACCTAATATTGATAATCCTCTAATATAATTTTTATTAGATAAATCAATTATTTTATCAATAATATCATCATTAAATTCTTTGCCCCCAGTAAAACTATGAGTATCAGGGTTGAAACATCCCTTGCAATTAAATGTACAACCCTGCATAAATATTGACACCCTAATACCAGGACCGTTTGCTATATCCATTTTTCTTATTTTATTATATCTCATATTAATCACAATCTTTATTATCTACATGTAGTACTCTTTCTTTGATTTCCTGAGTTCTACCTTTATTCCAAAAATTAGTTCCAATATATCCACAAGTACGTCGAGCAACATTTAATTTATCGTGGTCTCTATTTCCACAATTTGGACAATACCATTCTAAATTATCGTCTATTAATATTTCTCCTGTATATCCACATTCTTGACAGTAATCAGACTTAGTATTAAGTTCAGCATACATAATATTATCATAAATAAATTTAACTATTTCCATTACTGCATCTAAATTATTTTGTAAATTAGGAGTCTCTATATAAGAAATAGCTCCACCTGGTGATAATCTTTGAAATTCTGATTCTAACGTTAATTTATCAAATGCATCAATTTCTTCAAATACAGGAACATGATAAGAGTTAGTAATATAATCTCTATCAGTAATTCCTTTAATTTTGCCGAATCTTTCTTTTAAACATTTTGCAAATTTATAAGTAGTTGATTCAATAGGAGTACCATAAACACTATAGTCTATATCCTCTTCCTTTTTCCATTCATTACATTTATCGTTCATTTTTTGCATTACTTCTAAGGCAAATTCTTTTCCTTTACCATTATCTGTATGTGAATGTCCAGTCATAAACTTAACACATTCATAAAGTCCAGCATAGCCAAGTGAAATTGTAGAATATCCATGGTGTAGTAACTCATGAATAGATTCACCCTTTTCAAGTCTAGCTAAAGCACCATATTGCCATAATATTGGAGCAACATCCGATGTGGTTTTAGATAAACGTTTATGTCTGATTTGTAGTGCTCTATGACATAATTCTAATCTTTCTTCAAATACGCGCCAAAATACATCCATATCTTTATCAGCAGTAAGAGCAACATCAACAAGATTTATTGTAACAACACCTTGGTTAAATCTACCATAGTATTTACCTTTACCCTCAACATAATTTTTAGCTTTAGCAATATTACCACGTGAAATTGATCTATCTGGAGTTAAGAATGAACGGCAACCCATACAAGGATAGCATTCTCCTTCTCCATACTCATTCTTCTTTAGCTCCTTCATTACTTTTTCAGATATATAATCTGGAACCATTCTTTTAGCTGTACATTCACAAGCTAATTTAGTTAAATAATAATACTTAGAATCTTCTTTTATATTATCTTCTTCAAGTACATATAATAGTTTAGGAAATGCTGGAGTAATATATACACCTTTTTCATTTTTCATTCCTTCAATTCTTTGTTTTAAAACTTCCTCTATTATCATAGCAAGCTCATCTTTATATTCATCAGTTTCACCTAAATACATACAAACTGATAGAAATGGTGCCTGACCATTAGTAGTTGTCATAGAGTTTATCTGATATTGAAAAGTTTGTACTCCATCAACAATTTCTCTATGTAAATCTTCCTTAGCATATTTTTCACATTGTGCTTTAGTCATTTTTCTCTTTTTATATTTTTCTAAATACTTCAAATAACTTGCACGAGCAAATGGAGCTAGGTGTGTTAGCGTTATAGTAGCACCACCATATTGTGATGATGTTACTGCTGTTATTAACTGTGTTGCAATTGTCATTGCCGTTAAGAATTTATGTGGCTTTTCTATCATTACACCATTAATATTCGTTCCATTTTGAAGCATATCATCAAGATTGATTAAATCACAGTTATGAAGCGCATTTTGTGCAAAATAATCTGCATCATGAAAATGAATTATACCATCATCGTGTGCTTTAACAATATCTTCAGGAAGTAAAAATCTTCTTGTAATATCTGTACTAGTTATACCAGCCAAATAATCTCTTTGAGTAGTAACTACTCTAGCATTTTTATTAGAATTTTCAGTATTCCAGTATTCAGACTCACCATCAATAAGTTCTTTAATAGCAAGATCTGTTGTATTACTTCTTCTAACAAGTTCTCTCGTATAACGATAAGTAATATATTTTTTTGCTAAAACATATTTCCCCATTGACATTAATTTCATTTCAATAATATCTTGAATGTCTTCAACTAAAATTCTTTTTTTACCTAATCTTTCAATATATTTAATAATATTTTTAATTTGAATAGACGATACTCTATCTTCTTCTTCAACTTCTAAATTAGCTTTATTTATAGCTTCTTCTATTTTATCAGGACTATATTCTACCATATGTCCATCTCTTTTTATAACCTTCATATGTCCTCCTACTTCGTATACCATCATCATAATATCACATTTTTTAAAATTATATTGTTGCAATTGCAACAATATAAAAAATGTGTTATCATTTTAATTGACGTAGGAGATTTTATTATGAGGCAACCATTTGATAATATAAATAAACAAGAAAAGATAAATCTATTAAAAGACTTAGAAGCATATTCAATAAGCTTCGAAAAAAATGAATTAATATTAAAAAAAGTAAAAAATACCAATTTTATTGGTATTATTGTTAATGGACTAATTCAAATTATAAAGACTGACTATAATGGAAATAGAATTATTATAGAAGAATTAGGAGAAAATGAAATATTTGGTTCTAAAATATCATCGTTAAATAATATAGAATATAGTATTATTACCAAAGAAGAAACAAAAATAATAATATTTGATTATTACCAAATAATAAATAAGAATAGTAAAAGTAAATATTATAATCAATTTATAAAAAATCTTCTGGAAATAATAATAAACTCAATAAATGAAAAAAACAATAGAATTGAAATATTAACAAAAAAAACTATTAGAAATAAATTGTTAGAATATTTTAGAATTGTTTCATCTAAAAACAATTCTAAAAACATATATTTACCTTTTACTTTTACTGATCTAGCTGATTTTTTAGCAATAGATAGATCAGCAATGTCAAGAGAATTAAAATATCTAAAGGAAGAAGGTTTTATTGAAATAAAAAATAAAAGAATAACTCTTTTATATTAAGTATTCTTTTACTGCTCTTTTCTTAGAATTTCTATATGATCTTCCTCTTACTTTTCTTAAAGCTTTTTCTTCTATCTGTCTAATTCTTTCTCTGCTAACTCCATATATAGAAGCTACAGATTCAAGTGTCATTGCTTTTCCATTTTCAGTATTTAGTCCAAATCTAAGTTTTAAAACTTCTTTTTCTTTTTCATTTAATCCATCAAGTAATATATTTATATCTTCTTTTAGAAAAGTTTTATCAACATCATCTTCAACATTTTTTTTATCACTAATAAAGTCCTCTAAAACACTGTCTTCAGATTCACCAACAGGTGTACTTAAAGATATTACATCATATTCATATTTTAATATTTCCTTTACTTTTGATTCTGGCAAATTAAGCTCTTTAATTAATTCTTCCATTGTAGGCACTCTACTAAATTCTGTTACATATTTTTTTCTTATCATTTTTAATTTATTAATATTTTCAGAAATATGCACAGGATACCTAATCAATCTTGAACTATCATGGATAGAACGAGCTATTTTTTGTCTTATCCACCACGTTGCATACGTTGAGAATCTATATCCTAAATCTGGATTATACATATCAATTGCTTTCATTAATCCAATATTTCCCTCATTAATATTGTCTAAAAAATCATTTTGACTATTAAATTTTTTTGCGATACTTACAACTAATCTCAAGTTAGAACAAAACATTTTATTGTATGAATCTTTATATAATATAAATTTTTTTATTTGTGTCATTAATTGTATTCCATTTAAATATTTTATATTACTTTTATCTATATTTATTAATTTTGATACTTCATCAAAGCTTAAAGAACTACCCTTTTCAGTAACTTTTTTTTCATATTTTTTTAATATACTATATACTTTTTTATCTTCATTATTATTACAAGTTTTATAAAAATATAAAAGTTCTCTAAGTATTTGATCATAACAAGAAATATCAATAAATGATAAAAATATATTAGTTAAATTAATATCTATTTTAGTACATCCTTGAACAATCGATTTATTTGTAATATCTAAATCGTCAGCAATATGTATATTTTTTGAATAATTATATTCTTCTTCATCAGATAATAAGTCATATTTAATTATTTCATTAAAATACATTTTTACTGAATCATCACAAGATATATTTTTTAAATCTATATTTTCATTTTTTTTATATTCATTATTAGATTCTATTTTATCTAGTTCAGTTTTTATTATTTTAGCTTTTTTATCATTTTTCATAATATCCCCCTTTGTCTTGCATATTATATCATTTAAAGTTTTTTTGTCAAATTTATATCAATGAAAAAGTCCATACAAATGTACGGGCCTTTTATTACTTAACTTTAACTCTTTTTTTAGTTTCTTCAATTTTATCAATTAGTCCTAAATCATCTTTTATTTCTTCTAATTCATCTAAGTCATTAGCTCCAAAATATGCCATGTGGAATAAGCCTATAACTTTTCTTGCTGCCATTTTTTCTTTTTTAGACACATATTTAGGCTCATCGTATTTATAATTTTGACATTCAGTTACGGTAAATTCTTGAACATCACCTTTATTATCGTATATCTGATAACCGCCTATAATAAAATCATAAGCAGTAATTGGTTTTTTACGATAATCAGCAACTTTAGCACATTTGCTAACACAACCTCTAACACAGTCAAAACATAAATGTTTTATTCTACTTCCTTCATGCAATTCATAAATGACTTCTTTAGTTTTTGGTAAATCAATTACATTACCATTTTCTTTTTCTAATATAATATTTCTCATAAAATATCCCCCTTTTTTCGAGTTGTATATTAACACTTTTTTGTTTGCTTGTCAAATTCAAAAAAAGAGTAGATAAAACTCTTATTTTACAATTTCAAATGTATCTCTTGCAATCATTACTTCTTCATCTGTTGGGACTACAAAGCAATCTATTTTAGAATCATCCCCTGATACTTTTATAAATTTACCACGATTAGAATTTGCATCGTTATCAATAGTAACACCCAAGCAAGATAGACTATCCATTATGTTTTGTCTCGTAAGAATAGAATTTTCTCCTATTCCCGCTGTAAAACATATAGCATCTACACCATTTAATAATACATAATATTTAGCAATATAATTAACTATACTTCTTACAAACATCTTTTGTGCAATTTCGCATTTTTCATTACCAGCTTTAATACCATCTTCTATATCTCTTGAATCAGATATTCCACCAGTAATACCTTTAAATCCACTTTCTTTATTAATTAATTTATCAATATCATCTGCACTGTAATCTAAATTTTTAATAAGATATGGAATTATTGATGCATCAATATCTCCTGTACGTGTTCCCATAATAACTCCAGCATTAGGAGTAAATCCCATTGATGTATCTACTACTTTTCCATCTTTAACTGCTGTAATAGATGCTCCACTTCCAATATGGCAAACTATAAGCTTCTTATTTTCTTTATAATAATTATTCATAAATTCAGTAACATATTTATGACTTGTACCATGTGCTCCATATTTTCTTATACCATATTTTTCATATAATTCATATGGTAATGCATAAAGATATGTCTCTTTAGCCATTGTTTGATGAAATGCTGTATCAAATACAACTACATGACTTGCATTTGGAACAAATTCTTTAAAAGCATTTATACCAATTAAAGCAGCTGGATTATGTAGTGGTGCTAAACTTGATAACTCATCTATAGTTTTTAAAACACTATCATCTACAAGAACACTTTTATCAAATTTATCTGCACCCTGTACAACCCTATGTCCTATTCCTTTTATTTCATCTAAACTATCAACAATTTTTCTTTCTAATAGTTCATCAACTAATATTCTAACAGCATCCTCATGATTATTTAAAATTACATCTTTTTTTATCTTTTCACCATTAATCTTAATTGTATAAAAACTATTTTCTATCCCTATTCTTTCAAAAACACCTGATATTAAAACATTTTCTTCTGGCATTTCATACATTTGAAATTTTAATGATGAACTACCACAATTAACAGCTAATATTTTCATAAAATCCTCCTATACTTCATATTCAATTATTCTTAAATTCGGTATTTCAAGTTTACTCATATCACCATCTTCAGGAATTGGATGAAGACAATAATGAATCGCTCTTAATATTGCGCTATGAGCAACTACTAAAACATTAGAATTACTATATTTATTTTTTATATCTTCTATAAATTCAGACACTCTACTTAATAAATCTTGAACTTTTTCTATTTTATTTGCATCAGTATTTAAATAAAAGTCCCAACATTTTACAGTATCAACTGAATCAATATTTTCACCTTCACAAAATCCCCAATTTCTTTCAATTATTCTATCGTCAATATTGATTGGAAATTTACCCTCTGTAATTATTTTAGCAGTATCAATCGCTCTTTTAAGAGGAGATGATATTACAACATCTATATCTAAACTTTCCACGATTGGAATCAATTCTTTTGCTTTTTCTACACCTTTTTTTATTAAATCACATTCCGTTTGTCCTTGAATCAATCCATACTTATTTTTTTCAGTTTCCCCATGTCTTACTACATATAAAACCATATTATTTTCTTCCCTTCATTGTTGGGAATAATAATACATCACGTATTGATGATTGTTCTGTAAATAACATAATCAATCTATCAATTCCATATCCTATACCACCAGCAGGAGGCATTCCATACTCTAATGCTTCAACAAAATCATAATCAATATCATTTGCTTCATCATTTCCTAAATCTCTTTCTTTTAATTGAGCTTCAAATCTTTCAAGTTGATCTATTGGATCATTTAACTCAGTGTATGCATTCGCACATTCGTGTCCTGAGATAAATAACTCAAATCTCTGTGTAAATCTAGGATCTTCTGGATCTTTTTTAGTAAGAGGAGAAATCTCAATTGGATGACCATATAAAAATGTTGGTTCAATTAATGTTTCTTCTACATACTTCTCAAAAAATTTGTTTATAATATGACCATATTGCTTTTCATGCTCTTCTAATTCAATATTGTGTTCTTCTGCAAGTTTTATACATTCATCAACACTAGTTATTGATTTAAAATCTATACCAGTTTTTTCTTTTATTGCATCAGTCATACTAATTCTTTTCCATTTACCAGAAAGATCAATGTCATGCCCTAAATAATTAAATGTTGTTTTTCCACATACTTTATTTGCAATTTCTTGATACATCTCTTCAGTTAAATCCATCATTCCATCTAAATCTGAATAAGCTTGATATACTTCCATCATTGTAAACTCTGGGTTATGTTGTGGATCCATACCTTCATTTCTAAATGTTCTACCTATTTCATATACCGATTCCATTCCACCTACAAGAAGTCTTTTTAAATTTAACTCTAGGGCGATACGCAAATACATATCAATATCTTGTGTATTATGGTGTGTAATAAATGGACGTGCTGAAGCTCCTGATAAAAGATTTGTAAGTATTGGAGTTTCTACTTCAGTAAATCCTTTATTATCTAAAAAGTTTTGAATACATCTAATAATTTTAGGACGCATAAATGCTACTTTTTTAGAGTCTTCGTTCATAATTAAATCTACATAACGTCTTCTATATCTTTCTTCTATATCAGTAAGTCCATGGAACTTCTCTGGAAGAGGTCTTAATGCTTTTACTAAATGAGTATATTTTAAACACTTAATAGTAACCTCACCTGTTCTAGTTTTCATAATCTTACCATGTACACCAACTATATCTCCAATATCTGCTGTCTTAAATAAATTATAAGATTCTTCTCCAATATCATTAATAGATATATATACTTGTATTTTACCAGACTTATCTTGAATAGACATAAATGAAGCTTTACCCATTTTTCTTATAAACATTATTCTTCCAGCAATTGTTGCAGTATCATCCATAGACTCAAACATATCGTGATCTACATCCTGATATTTTTCTTTAATATCAGCTGCAAAATCAGTACGCTCAAATCTTTCACCAAAAGGATCAATTCCTAATTCTTTAATTTTTTCTGCTTTTTCTCTTCTTACAATCTCTTGATCTGATAGTTCTCTCACAATATCCCTCTTTCTAATAAACCTGTTTGTCCTATAGATTATATCATTATTTTTTTTACTTTGCAATGAATCATAATAAAAAATGATTATATATTATAACCATTTTCATAAGTATCAACAGCTTTTTTCTTCAAATAAATTTCTTTCACTCTATTTATCTCATTTAATGTCCTATTATTATTAATTCTTTTATCCATAATAAATTCTTCTATTATATTATCATTATTATCAACTAATATATAAAAATCTTCTCCACTAATTACATATGATACATTATTTATATAATCCTCTTGTAAAGTTTCAATATTATCTATTTCTTCTCCATTTAATAAATTATTAATAATTCTAGTTTTATTTATTATTTGTAAAATCTCTAGTTTATCAGTAATTTTACTAACTTTTCCTCTTACAGTATCATACTTAGGAATACCATCTTGATTAAGATTAATCGGTACAAATGATGAAGTTTTACTTCTTGTAGCTATTACTACTGCTTTATCTTTAACATCGGAATAAAAATAGCCTAAATTATCAGTTGGATTCGCAATCTTTAAATCTTCTTCTTTAGAAACGCCAAGCATTGCTTGAGTTGCAGATATTACTACATTATCAATAGGATATGAACTATCCTTACTTTTTGTAATTAACATTTTTGCTACAAGTAAACAGGCATCGATTACATCTTCTGTTTCATAATTATCATCTTTACTAAACCTAAGTTGATTTAAAAATACAGTATTTCCATTTCTAAATCCAGACACTCTAGAAACAAAATTATTATTAGAATTTCTAAATATAATATGAAATCCATTTTCATTTTCAATACAAAAATCAAGTAATGTACTTCCAGCCCCACCTATACGCATGCAAGCACCAGTTCTCTCACCTAAAGTTAAATTGTTAGTATCTGTAACCTCGCCTAGAGTAACATGAATACTTTTACCAGATTTTAATTTAACCTCTTGGTTAATTGTCGGAACACTAACATAGCTTCTTTTATACATAACTACAATCTTTTTCAATGCTTCATCAAGTCTTTCCTGCCTATTTAAACTTGCAGAATTAGGTCCTGGATTTGATTTTATAAGCCCAAAATCTTCAATTCCTAATACTATTCCATAAATTGAAGATAATGAACTATAGCAATTGCTCCAGTCAATTAAAGACATAAGTTCATTTTTACTATTAATTCTTTCTTTTATTTTATCAAAATATGATATTAAACCTATAAATGTATCATTTCCATAATCAACATCACTTAATTTAAATATATTATTAAAAGTATCACCGTACCCTAATATTTTATATCTTAATAAATAATTTAAGAATTCTTGATAAGTATTATTATCTGAAAATATATTATTAACTAAATTATTAACATTTATATCCATTAACGCAGGCAAAAATCTAGAATATTCAATTTTTTTTGGATAATATTCATAATTTAATTCTAAATTACCAGGCAGTATAATCATACCATTCTCATACAAATAATTTAGTATTTTACTAAATCTTTTTATATCTATTTTATCCCCAGTATATTTTTCTTCTCTAGGATTTATCTTAAATTTTAAAATACTAATTAGTTTATCTTTATCATTAATTAAATCTCTAATATCACTATCTATTTTATTAATATCGATTTTATCAATAAGCTTTAAAAATGAATCAATATCTTCATATGACATAGTTGACAAATAATACTTTAGTGCTGCATTTTTTTCATATCTTTTTTCTAACTTAACTTCGCTATAAAAATCTTTTTTTCTAGATTCTATATATTCTTCTCTTCTTCTTTTTATATAACTATTAGATAAAATATTAATTTTATCTAAATATTCTTGTATATTATCACTATTAATTATTCTATTTATAATAGTATCAATATCTCCATCAAACATTTTAAATATATCTATTTTAATCAATAATTCTTTTAAAACTTTTATATTTTTTTCATCTATAGCATCTTTAATTAAACTAAATATATTATACTCCTCTTGATTTTTAATTCTATATTCTCTTTGAATACAAGAATTATATACAGTATTTACAAGTTGATTATCTAGCTTAGTAAATTTTTCATTAAATATTTTTAAAAATTTACTAAAATTGTCATCATTCATATTAATAATACTAACTATATTTTTATTAGTTAAATATTTTAAAGACTCTAACCCAAATTTATCCACAAATAATACTAAATGATTAGAATTAATTCTATCTTGATAATATTCTATATATTTAGATAAAATGTAATTTGATGCACTACTTAATTTACTAAAATCACTGATATTATTTATTATATTATTAATATGTTTAAAATCTACTTCTCTTACAGATTCTATTTTTTCTAAAATATTAAATATATCTACTTTATATTCATCTGCAAGATTAGTTGTTAATTGAAAAATTAAGTATAGAATATCTATTTCGGATTCTAGATTTCCTTTTATTGTAATTCTTAGGCAATATATTATAAATTTATTATTAATATAATCATCTACAAATTCATTAAATTTAGATATTTTTACTTTTGGATTATCAATACTATTAATTAATTGAAACAACTCATACTTTTCATACTTAGGATAATTATTCTTAATATATTTATTAAATGCATAATACTTTAAATCAATATCATTTAAAGATTCTATCAATGCTTCCAACATAGTTAATTCATTTATTTGAGCATCTTCGACATATTTAAGTTTATTTTCGTCACTACGGAAATATTTTATAAAGGAATAAAAACAAGCATCTCTAAAATTATCATCTAGGTTATGAATAGCTTCTAATAATTTTTCATCGCTAGAAAGTGTTTTTAAAATAGAAAAAGTTAAAGTTTTATTTTTTTTTATTAATTCTATTTTTAAATCATCATCATTTATACAGTACATTAAATTTCTTTTTATATCTACATCGTCTGTTTCATAAAAATAACTTATAGCCTCATCATTGGTAAAAAAAGATGCTATAAAATTATCACAATCTATATCTGGTATAACAGTACCTAATTCATTTTCAATCTCATCTCCTAATTGTTCTATAAATTGAAATAGTTCTTTTCTTCTTTCATAACTAAAGGAATTAATTATTATTTTATAATCTTTATTTAAAAATGCATCTATAATTATTCTCTTTTCACTATCTGTCATAGTATCACCATCTATATAATAACAAATAAATATTAAAAAAACTAGATATCTAGTTTATTTATTTCTAACTTTAATTATATCAGAATCTTCAATTTGACCAATAAGTAATGATGAAGTAACATCATGATTCAAATAATTAATATTAACTTTTTTCTCATCATAATTAGCATAACAATACTTACAAAAATGTTTACATGTGTTATAAACTCCTATATCAACCATCTGGGCACAACTACATTTTCTAGCTTTCCAAGTGTTATATTTTTTTCCAGTTAAAACATAAGCTAAAGTTGTAGATAAACATTCACCTTTAACAAAACCATATTCTTCTAAATTTCTATCCTCGTAACAAGTTTGTACTGTCATATTATGCTTTTTTGCACTCTTACTAAAAGATAGTCCTATCTCTTTATAGTCATCTTCTTTGAAATTTCTATATTTAAGTATATTATAATTGTTTAATACATTCTTATATTCATCCATAAAAGATACAATTATTTTATTAACATAGCCATCCAATAATTCACACATATGAGAAAACGCTTTTTTATGATATTCAATATTATATTTATCACTAAAAAAAATAGGATCATATCTAACTACAACATTATCGATACCTATAATTTCTGATACCTTTTTTATTGCTTCAATTATTAAACCTTTATTCTTAACATTTACCTCAATATCATTTTTATATGGCGTGAGTGTTATATGAAATAAGATTGGTTTATTAATATTTTTCAAATGTTTAATAATAGGTATAGGATTCTTAGTACAAAACATTATTAAATCTACATCTTTAAAATATATCCTACTAACTAATTTTGGATTAAAAGGATTTCTAACATCTACAAACCCTTCCTTATATCTATTCATAAACCATTTAGAATAAAAAGCAACTATATCAGTTCTTCCACTTACATTAAGTATCATACAAAATCACTTTATTTTAGATTTAGAATCTTTTTTATCTATAATTGCAGATAAATATAAAATAATATCTTTCTCTATTTTTTCAAGTTCATCTTTACTATAAACTCCACTATCAATATTATCCATTAATTTTATAGCAGCATCAATTAATGCATCACTACTAAATTTATTTAAATTTTTAATATAGTCTCTATTTTTATAATTACTTAATATTTCTTTTAAAAAATCCATTTCTGAAGAAAGAAAAGTATCTCTAATATAACTTATATCGCTATTTATATTATTTTCTCTTAAACTAACTAAATAATTTTTTACTATATTCATCTCATATTTTAAATACTTTAAATGCCATGATAAGAATAATTCATTTTCATATATTCTACCTTCTTCTTTAATATATAAATTATCACAATTATTAGCAGATAAAGCATCAGTAATAGTTGCATCTTTAAGCAATGGATTTTCTTTAGTTAATATTCTCCCTTCATCGTCAATATACATCTCTCCACCAGTTTTTTTATATTCACATAAATATTCTTCTTCACTTTGGTATCTCGTTGTATCTTGCATTTTAAATACATCAACAAGTGTTAATAATTCAAAAGAATCTCCTTTACTCATTCCATTAACTCTTATTCCATAAGCCTCTCTATATGCATCATAAAAATACCTAGGATCTTCTTTCATTAATTTTTTAACAATATCTTCATTTTCTTTTGATATATTCATAATTAATACATACAAAGCATCATCATCATAATTACTAACCATAAATGTCTCTATATTTTTATCCCAAAATGCTTTACATGCATCAATACACTCTGGAATAATATATTCGTAGGGTTCCTTAATTACATATTCAAGTGGTACGTAAGTATAATTATATTTACTGCCATGTTCACCAGGTTCCAAAAAAGTACCTAGTTCCTTTTCTAACTCTTCACTTATTTCTATATCAGTACCATCAACAAATTCTACTTCATCTTCCATATATTATTCTCCTTTAGCTAATCATATCATATAATTTAATAAATACAAATAAAAAATTAGTATCTTATCTACTAATTTTCTAATGCACTTTTCTTTAGAGTTATGACAGGACGAATAGCGATATCATTCCAGTAAATTTGTACATCCTGTAACCTCCCGCTACCATGAACGTAGTAAACTTTAGCAGCAGATGATGGTGTCATTCCCCAATAAGCATATTCACTACTATATAACCAATCATATTTTACAACAAGTGAATTAAAACAACTATATGCACAACTAAGCTTTTCTTCAGAATTATTGTATATCTCATCATATGTTACTAATCGCGCATCTGAAAGTCCATTTGCACTAGCCCAAGAATCTACAACGTATTTAATATCTGACGATTCATAGTCTGATATGCAGCCATCTTCAATAGATTCGTTTGTATATGCACAAGATGAGCTACTATAATATGCCATTCCACCTATCGAGCCATCTCCTTTTACATCAAATGCAGTTCCTTGCGATACATAAGTGCTATAGTTATTTATATGACCAACACCATAAAGATTAACTTCATCTACTGTAAGTGGCTCTGCTTTTAATAACGTAACAATAGATTCATTAGTTCCTGAATCTTTAATTACATAATAATCTACATTATTATATGTAACTGAATCTCCTACACTATACGCTGTATATGTTGGTGTTGATGGAGTCTTATCTGTTCCATATGTATAATCTACATTTCTTCCTCCAACTGTGCATCCAGTTAGATATACTGATGAATCTGAATTAAGCTGTGTTGTTTCACATTCTACTCTATCTCCTGAGTATTCAATAGATAATTGTGATATATCTGTTGGAAAATCTCCATTATCCAATAGATAAGTAGCTATTGCAAGTTCAACACTTCTTCCGTATGCATCAATACTTCTTTTATCCGCTGAAATTCTAGCTTTTCTTATAATATTCATTACAAGTGGTGTGACTATTAAAGCTAAAATTGCTAAAATTACTAATACTGCTATTAGTTCTATTAAGGTAAATCCATTTTTTCTTTTCATAAACACTCTCCTATCTTATATATTACCTTTATATTAAGTTTATCAAAAAAAAAAAAAAAAAAACGCAAGTATTTTTATAACTTTACGTTTTATTTTTTCTAATGGCGGAGTGGGAGGGATTTGAACCCTCGCACCAGTTGCCCGGTCTACACCCTTAGCAGGGGCGCCTCTTCAGCCTCTTGAGTACCACTCCATCTGGCTACATATAGAATTATAGCACATTTATTAATTTATGACAATAATTTTTTTAGCTAAAACAAAAAAAAGATATTAAAAATTATACAAACAGTGAAGATTTAAACCATCATTTCATATTTCAGTTTTTTAAGTATCTTTTTTTCTTTTCTCGATACTTGTACCTGTGACATATTCATTAAATTAGATGTTTCCGTTTGTGTATAATCTTTCATATATCTATTATTTATAAGTTCTCTATCTGTATCATTTAATTTAAGCATACTTTCTTTTAAAAGAATTAAATCATCAATATTATCACTTTTGCCTATTACTTCTTGTAAAGTACAATTTGCATCATCTAATATAGGTTCATCAATACTCATAATAACATTGCTGCTCATAATTGCCTCACTTATAGTATATTCATCTTCATTTAAATAACTAGCAATCTCTTGTATTGATGGATTTCTCATTAGTTTTTGACTTAAAATGATATATGCTTTTTCAATCAATAAATTAATTTTACTTATACTTCTACTTACTTTATATCCTTTATCTTCCCTTATTACTTTTTTCATTTCTCCTAAAATATATGTATATGCATAAGTTGAAAACTTACAATTTAAACTCGGATCAAAATTATTGAATGCTTTTATAATACCAAGATATCCTGCTTGATATAAGTCTTCTTTATTTTTATAATTAGGAAAAGACGAAGCAATTGCATAAACTAATCTTTTATTATCATTAATAACACTTTCAATATTCATAATATTATCCTTTCATTAAATTCATCGCACATAATTCATCATTTATCTCAGCAATATACTTAAAAACGTGATTATATCTTAAAGTTTTTCTTACCGTTTCATTATCACCACATATAAAAATATTTCCATCATTCTTTTTTACTAATTCATAATTATATAAAAGCAAATTTATACCTTTACAATCAATTCTATTCATTTTTTCAAAATTAAAAACTACGTTTCTAATACCAGCTCGATATATAAGATTTGTAACCTTTTTATTCATTAAATCCACATTTTTACTAATAAGATTTCCCTTTAATCTTACAAAAAGTATTCCATTTCTATATTCTGTATTTATTCTCAAATTTATCACCTTCTAATACATTTTGATTAATTATTTTGTTCTTATACACAATCGACAAAATAAGATATAAAAAATAAGAAGTATCATTTCATACTTCTTATTTGCCAATATTTTTCTATTTCAATTTTATTCTCTTTTTGGAACTCATTTATAAACTGTTTTTTTATTCTATTTATTTTTCTTTCTAATTTCTTTTTTGAATTATTTAATTCATGATAGTGAATTGAATTTTTATAAAGTTTAAGTTGTGATTCAAGCAAATCTTTTTCCTTATTTAAATTATTTATTTGAATCATCATATAAGTCATTTCCTTTGTCAAAGTAAATTTTAATTTGCTTATATCATTACACATTTTTCCTCCACACTGACTTATCTTCTTCCCATAAATTAATTTTATAATAATATTATAAGCATGTCAATTATCAAATTTTGTCGAATTTCAAATTAATTAACTTTATTTAATTATAATTTATTAAAAATAAACATCAAAAAAGAAAAAACTAATTTTCTGTTTTTCCTATTTCTAAAGTATCGCTACTCGCAAAAAACTTTCTAACCTCTTGGGCAATTTTCTTAGTTACATCAGGATTTTTCTTTAACCACTCCTTAGTATTCTCTTTTCCTTGACCAATCTTTTCACCATTATAAGAATACCATGCACCACTTTTTTCAATTACATTTGCTTGAGCACCTAAATCTACAAGTTCTCCATATTTAGATATACCTGTTCCATACATAATATCAACAGAACAACTTTTAAAAGGTGGTGCCATTTTATTTTTTACTACTTTTATATTTGCTTTATTACCAATTATATCTGTTCCAAGTTTAATTTGTTCACCGCGTCTAATCTCTAAACGTACAGAGGAATAAAACTTTAAAGCTCTACCTCCAGGAGTAACCTCAGGGTTTCCAAACATAACCCCTACTTTCTCACGTAACTGATTAATAAATATAGCAACCGTATTTGTTTTATTAATAACACCAGATAATTTTCTTAATGCTTGTGACATTAATCTTGCCTGGAGCCCAACATGACTGTCTCCCATCTCACCTTCAATTTCGGCTTGTGGAACTAGTGCAGCAACACTATCTATTACGATAATACTAATTGCTCCACTTCTAACTAATGCCTCACATATTTCTAGTGCTTGCTCTCCATTATCTGGTTGTGATAAAAGTAAATCGTTAATATTAACTCCAAGTTTTGATGCATAAACTGGATCTAACGCATGTTCTGCATCGATAAAAGCAGCTCTACCACCATTTTTTTGAGCTTCTGCTATTGCATGAAGAGCAAATGTAGTTTTACCACTTGACTCAGGTCCATATATTTCTATTATTCTCCCCTTTGGATATCCTCCTATACCTAAAGCTGTATCTAAGGTTATTGATCCACTAGAAATAACTTCCACTTTTTGGTTGGCATGTTCTCCTAGTTTCATAACAGCTCCTTTACCAAACTGTTTTTCTATATCCTTCATTACTTGCTCTAATGTTTTGTCAGCTTCTTTTGCCATAATTGTTTTCCTCCCTATTAGCTAAGCTCATTATATAATAATAAATTTTTATTGTCAACAGTTTTACCGAACATTTGTATGTTTTTAATTGTTTTATCTTTTTTTCATAAATAAAAAAAGTACATATCAGTACTTTAATTATCAACATCTATATTATCCTCTTTTAAATTTTCTGTATCTTTACTATCATGTTCATTACTACTACTTTTATCTGTAATTTTACCAATTTTTAATTTTATTTTCTTAATATTTTTAACTTTAGTGCCTTCTTTATAACTCTGGTATAAGACAACTTCTTCGCCATTTTCTACATACTCAATTTCATATTGAATATTATAATCCTCTAAAATAGATATAGCTGCACTTTCACTCATATTTAATAAATTAGGTAAATATTTATCTTCTATTCCTACCGTTAGAATAATTGTACTGCCTTTTATAACATATGTACCACTTTTTCTATTTTGTCTAAGTACTATATCTAAATCTCCTTCTACCTCTTTTTTAGATACTTTAAAACTATTATTTTCTAATTCATTTCTTGCTTCATCATAATTCATCCCAACTACATCAGGTACTAATACTGTTTTTTTAGAAAATATATATAATCCCATAACAGTAGTAACTCCAATTAGTACTAAAATAACTAACACTAATAAAAAAAACATAAATTTTTGAAAAAAAGTCATTTTCCTTACTACTTCTACTCTTTCTGCATATTTGGTATTATCTTTATTTTTCTTATTCTTTTTATTTTTATTTTTATTTTTTACAATATTCTTATTTACTACTTTCTTCTTATTATAATTTTTTGTAATATTATTTATCTTTTTTTTATTAGTAGTAGTTTCTTTTGTATTATTTAAATAACTCTCAACTAAACTATATCCACATCTTTTACAAAATAGAGAATCCTTACTATTATCAGTACCACAATTCGTACAATACATAATAATCCCTCCCCATAAAATTATAACACTTTTTTTATCTTAAAAAAAATTCTCAAAAATGAGAATTATTTTATCTTTTTATACTCTTTTATTACAGGTTGAATTTGACTATTATTTAAAGCATGCTCAATAGTAGGCAGTAACATATCATAATGAGCAATTAAAGAATTTGGTTTATCTTTATAATTATCTTGCCCAAATGGCACAAAATATACATTCTTATTATTATAAAGCTTCATAATATTTTCTCCACTTAAACCAAGCCCATCATTAGTAGATACAGCAATAACTATAGGCTTGTTATTGCGCATAGTTGCTTTTACTGCTAAATTAACTGGATTATCAGTAATACCATTTGCCATCTTACCCAAAAAATCACCCGTAGCTGGCATAACTACCATTACATCCATTTTATTTTTAGGTCCAAATGTTTCAGCCTCGACTATATTTGATGCAACATTATGTTCACATATTTTCTCTAATTTATCTATAAAATCTTTTGATTTGCCAAATCTGGTATCATATTTTACTATATTTTCTGATACTATAGGATATATATCATAACCTAAAGTTTTTAAACTAGCAACCTCTTTTAAAACTTTATCTAAAGTACAAAAAGATGAAGTAATTGCGAAACCTATTTTCATAATTCCTCCTAAAATTTTTTAAGAAGTATTTTTCCAGCTCTTTTTGGATCATACTTACTAGGTATTTGAGAATAAAGTTCATATTTAAAAGAATAATTATTAATATCTTCTTTATTAATTGCATAAGGATATGATGCAACATCTAAAAAATAGCAATTTATTTTTTCTAATATATACTTTGGAATAATATGAGATGGTACTGTATTAATTATAATATCACTATTTAAAAATATTTTTTCCATATCAATATAATTATCAGTTTTAAATGTATGTTTAATATCAACCTTTTTATTTACTCCAACATAAACAGTATACTTATCTTTTATTTTATCATATAAAATAGAGCCTATATTACCATAACCTAATATACATACATTATTAATATTATAATTACTTATTTTATCTATAATACCATCTACTGTAATTTTTGTATTTTCTAAAACAATATCATTATCTGATAAAAAGCTTATAACATTCCCCTTTAAATTACCTTTGAATCCTGTATAAATAATTCCTTTAAAGTCATCAAAAAAATTACTAGGTAGTCTAAATATATCTACTTTGTTATTTTTAAATCCACTCATAGGAAGTACAATAATATCATAATTATTTATATTACTAATGTCTCCTATTTTTACATCTTTTCTATATCCATAACCTAAACAATATATATCATACTTATTCTTTAGATTATCAATTAAAATATCATAACGATTATCCCTACCTAAAAACAATATTTTCATAACACACCTCACTTTATAATATTTAAAAAAGTATTTTATGTGACAATATTTAAACTATATCATATGTTATTATAGGTGATATTATGTGTGCGATATTAGGTGTATTAAACAGTAATATAGATCATAATCTATTTAAAGAAATGCTTGATTTAATGAAAAACAGAGGAAAAGATTCAACAGGATATTATTTTAATAAAAATGTATCATTAGGTCATAAAAGACTAGCAATTAGAGACTTAAAAAATGGTAGCCAACCTATGTTTTTTAAAAATTATATAATTGTTTACAATGGTGAGGTATATAATTCTGAAGAGATAAAAAATGATCTTTTAAATAAAGGTTATACATTTTCAACAACTAGTGATACAGAAGTAATACTAAAAGGATATGCAGAATATAAAAAGAAAATTCTTAATAAACTAGAAGGCATTTTTGCATTCGCAATATATAATAAAAAAACAAAAGAATTATTTTTAGCACGTGATAGATTTGGAGTAAAACCATTATTTTATTCTAAAATAAAAAAGAAATTTATATTTTCATCTATGATTAGGCCTATTTTAAAAAGTAAATTAGTAAGACCTATATTAACAAAAAAAGAATTAGCTAATCTCTTAGCTCTAGGTCCTTCTAGAAAAAGTGGTAGTGGCGTTTTTAAAGATATATATGAATTAAGGCCAGCACATTATTTAATATATAAAAAGGGACGTATAAAAATAAAAAGATATTGGAAGTTAAAAAGTAAAAAGTGTACTGACTCGTTTGATGAGGCTAAAGATAAAGTATATAATTTAGTTACAAGTTCTATAAAAAGACAAATGGTATCAGATACAAGAATTGCAACTTTACTATCAGGAGGGCTGGATTCTAGTATAATTAGTGCGATATGTGCGATTAATTCAAAGGATAATCTTACAACATATTCAATTGACTATGAAGATAATAGTAAATATTTTAAAAAAAATAATTTTACTGTATCAGAAGATAAAAAATATATAGAGTTAATGAGTAAAACATTTAATACTAATCATAAATATAAAACTATTAATCAAAAAGATGTTGTAAAATTACTTGATGATACATTATTTTTGCGAGACTATCCAGGAATGACAGATATAGACTCATCACTATACTGGTTTTCTAAAGAAATATCTAAGGATTATAAAGTTATATTAAGTGGTGAGGTTGCAGATGAAATATTTGGTGGATATCCATGGTTTTATAAAGATGAGTTAAATAACATATTTCCTTGGATTAATAATATAGAATATAGACAAAAGTTAATTAATAAGAATATAAATATTAATTTAGAAAAAACTATAAAAAAAGAATATAAAAGAATGATTAAAGAACTAAATAGAAAAGATAGAAAGAATAAGTATAAAAGACTATTTTATATAAATATGACACATTTTATGACTACCCTACTTGATAGAAAAGATAGAATGACTATGGGAGCTACTATAGAAGCAAGAGTGCCGTTTGCAGATACTAAGTTGATTGAATATTTATGGAATTTACCATTTAGTTATAAGTATAAAAATAATCAAGAAAAATATTTACTAAGAGAGGCATTTAAAGGTGTTATTCCAGATGAAATATTATATAGGAAGAAAAATCCATATCCTAAAACTCATCATCCTTACTTTTTAAATGAAGTAAAAATTTTATTAAAATCAAGATTAAAAAATAACAATTTAAGTAAAATATTTAATATAGATGAAATTAATATATTACTTGATGATAATACTGATTATGTAATTCCGTGGTTTGGACAGTTAATGACAAAACCACAATTAATTGCTTATTTATATCAATTTGATTTATGGATAGAAAAGTATAATATAGAAATAAAAATATAAAAACTATTATAGTAAAATTCTATAATAGTTTTTATAAATTTTTAATATCTTTTTTAAACTTATTGCTAGCTGCAATATTAAGTGTTTTCGTTTTATCTCTAATATCATCTACATCTTTAAGTGAATAATCAATATTTAAAGCATAATTTAAATCAAAAACTTGCTCAACCTCATAAGAAACAGGATCAATATCATTTGAAAATAAAGAAGTAAGACTTGCCTTACAATAAAACTTTTTTGGAACAGAGAATAATGATATTAATGCCAATATATCCTTTTGTCTAGCATCAATAATGTGTAGATCCTTATTACCATCTAATTCCTTAACTAATGTAAAGTTTTTTAAGGCCATCCAAATATTTGGCAATGTTTTCTTGTGCTCTTCAGATATTTTACGATACTCAGCTAAAATTATTGATTCTTTCTTATATTCATTATCCAAATAAGTGTAATATAACTTCACTAACTTGCAACCAATTTCACTATCAATAATACTATTCTCAACTAATCTTTTTATTCTTACAACATTTAAATATTCATCAACTGATAAATCATCGTATTTTTTATCGATAGATTTTAATTTTTGTCCTGTTAAATAATATATGATTTTTCTTACTTGTCCTATAGTTTTAGCCATTTCAATTCCGAAAGTTATACCATCTTCGATTAAAGTTAAATAATTTATTAATAATAAAAAATCCTTGTCATTCATAAGATTCCTCCTAAAAAATTTTAAATAATATACTACTTTTATGTCCGCTTGTCAAATAAAAAACTATAATGAAAATTCCATTATAGTTTTATTTTGCCATTAAATCACATATTAAATTACTTATTTCTGTTGGATTTTCAATAGGAAGTCCTTCAATAAGTCTAGCTTGAGCATATAGTATTTTTGAATACTCTTTTAAACTATCTTTATCTTTTTTATATAATTCTTGTAATTTTTTAGCTATAGGATGAGACTGATTAATTTCTAAAATTTTCTCTGCCTCAACATTATTATCTATAGGCATTTCTTTCATAACTTTTTCCATCTCTATAGATACCTCACCCTTATTAGATAAACATACTGCATGATGAGAATTTAGTTTATTAGTAAATTTAACATCACTAACATTTATTTCCTCTTTAATCAAATCTAACATATCCTTAGATTTTTTATTTAATTTATCAATCTCTTTACTAGATTCATCATCTAAAGATAAATCGCTACATACATTTTTAAACTCTTTATCATCAAATTTGACAAGTGTTTTAAATACAAATTCATCTACATAATCTGTACAATATAATATTTCTTTATTCTTAGCTTTTAATGATTCTACTTGTGGTAATAAATTAATTTTATCAATAGTCTCACCACATGCATAATATATATTTTTATAATCTTTATTACGAGTACAATAATCATTTAAAGTAACTAATTTTTCTTTTGTTGATGAATAAAACATAACTAAATCTTGAATTTTTTCTTTATCCATTCCATAATTATTATATATACCAACTTTAAGTTGCATACCAAAATCTTTATAAAATTTTAAATAATCTTCTTCTTTATTTTGTTGCATATCAATTAATTCTTTTTTGATCTTTTTCTCAATTGCATTTTCAATAGTTTTTAATACTCTATTTTGTTGTAATGTTTCTCTTGATATATTAAGTGTTAAATCTGGAGAATCTACAACACCTTTTACAAAGCTAAAATAATCTGGAACTAAATCTGCACACTTTTCCATTATTAATACACCATTTGAATATAATTGTAATCCTTTTTCATACTCTTTTGAATAATAATCAAATGAAGCATGAGATGGAATATATATAAGTGAATTATATGAAATAGTACCTTCTGCTAAAGTATGAATATGAGCAAGTGGTGCTTCATAATCAAAAAATTTATCAGAATAGAATGTATTATATTCTTCATCAGTAATATCTTTTTTATTACGTTTCCAAATTGGAACTAAACTATTAATAACCTCTTCTTCTTCATATTCTTCATATTCATCTTTAGAATCTTCTTTTAGTCTACTTTTTGTAACATTCATTTTTATTGGATATGTAATATAATCAGAATACTTTTTAATTAATCTTCTTATTTCATACTCTTCTAAATATGTATCATATTCCTCACCCTCACGAATAGTAAGAATTACATCAGTTCCATATTCTTCTTTATCATATTCATTTATAGTATATCCATCTATTCCCTCTGACTCCCAAACATATGCATCACTAGAACCATATGTTTTAGATATAACTTTAACATTTGATGCAACCATAAATGCTGAATAAAATCCTACTCCAAATTGACCAATTATATCTATATTTTCTTTTTTTTCATTATTGTTCTTAAAATCAAATGATCCACTTTTTGCAATAGTACCTAAGTTATTTTCTAACTCATCACGGCTCATACCAATACCATTATCAGATATTCTAAGAGTTCTTTCTTCTTTATTGATATCTACATATATTACAAAATCTTCTTTATTAAGTTTTATACTCTTATCTGTTAGTGATTTATAGTGTAATTTATCTATTGCATCACTCGCATTAGAAATAATTTCACGCAAGAAAATCTCCTTATTTGTATAAATTGAATTAATCATTAAATCCATAAGTCTTTTTGATTCTGTTTTAAATTGTTTTTTCATATTTAACCTCCCTTAGCACTCATATTGTTTGATTGCTAAATATATCTTATTACTTTTACTATCTATTGTCAAGCAATAATAAATTTTTTCATAAATTTATCACATATGTCAATTTGACAAAATTCAAAAAAAATGGTAGAATCTAAGTCATTGAAAGGGAGTAGTTCTCATTTAATAAATGAATTTAACTCGTCAAGACGATACTTATGTATCCGGGTTAAAGATATAAATTATATCGAACAAGACTTTCACATTAAATATGTGGGAGTCTTTTTATGTTTTCTCCTACATAAAAAGGAGGTTTTTTTATGAGATTTTATGAAAGTAGTAAAGACATAAATTTAAAGTTTACAAGTACTTTATTAGCACTTGTAGTTGTAGGTGGATCATTTGCACTTATTAGAAGCTGTAGTAAACCCGAAAACGATGCTGCAATTATTATAAGTAATGAGGAGAAAAATTCTGATAGAAAAAAAGAATTTAAACCTTATGAACATATTATATCTACAAGTATTGAATTAGATAAAGGAAAAATATCTCAAATACCATATCATGATGGATATAGACTTCAAGGTATTACTATTGATAGTGATGGTAAAACAGCAGTTTATGTAAACACTAAAAATGTATGGTGCATATCAAATGGAAAAGATAAAGACAATAATGATGTTTATAATGAATTCGGTATATCTGAAGATTTTAAAACTTCTAAAGATTATTATGAAACTTATGAACACGTATTAGCCGTTCCTATATCAGATCCAAGTGGCAAAAATATTCAATATGAGTATCACGAAGGATATGAGGTTATTGATATTGCATCCTACGTGTATGGTAGATATCAAGCATACGGTAATGGTTATATTATTTATAGCAATAATGTACCTGTAAAATGTGAAAGAGACGAAAACGATAAGTGTTTAGATTTCGGTACACCTATTACTACTGAAAAAGTTAAAACATTAAGATAACAAAAAAAACCGAGTTTATACTAATTATAAACTCGGTTTTTATAATAGAAAACTTATCATTTAAAATGAATTTGTTTTTAAAAAATTATCTAAAAGATTTATAATTTCTTCTTTTTTCTTTGTTTTAAATATTTGTTGTTTCAATTCTTTAGTACCTGGAATTCCTTTTAGGTAATATGCAATATGTGTACGCATCTCAAGTAGCGCAACTTTTTCTATCTTAGTTTTTAATAATAAATCCATATGCTTTTTTATCATATTAAATTTATCAGTAATAGTTATTTCTTTAGGCTCAATATTATGCTCTAAATAATCTACACATTCTTTTATAAGCCAAGGATTACCTAGTATTCCTCTTCCTATCATTACTGCATCACACTTAGTATAATCCATCATATATTTAGCATCATAACAGCTTTTAATATCACCATTTCCTATTACTGGTATTTTTACATTCTCTTTAACTTGTTTTATTATATCCAAATCTACACTACCACTATACCCTTGAGCACGAGTTCTACCATGAACAGTTATTGCACTAGCTCCAGCTTTTTCTATTACTTTAGCTATTTCTACAGCATTTATATGGTTACTATCCCAACCACTTCTTATTTTTACAGTTACTGGTATTGATACAGATTCTACTACTGATTTAACTATATCATATACTTTATCTTTATCTTTTAAAAGTGCGGATCCTGCTTGAGCCCTTAGAGCTACTTTAGGTACAGGACAACCCATATTTATATCGATAATATCTGGCTTCATATTCTTTTCTATATATTTAGCAGCTTCTATAAAAGAAGATTTATCACTACCAAATATTTGCTGAGATATGGGTCTTTCAAAATCTGTCATATAAAGCATATCTATTGTTTTTTTATTATTATATGTTATAGCCTTATCACTAACCATCTCAGCTACAATAAGACCACAACCCATCTGTTTTATAATAGTTCTATACGCACTATTACTAATACCTGCCATTGGAGCCATTACTACATTATTATCTATTTTTACATTACCAATTTTAAACAAAAAATCACTACCATTCTATTTAGAATTATTAATATCTACTTTTTTATTTTCTTTTATTTTTACTTTACTTACCTCTTCTTCATATATAATATTTAACTCTTTTTGTTTACTTAAAAGTATATTTTCTAATTCTTTTACTTGATTATAATTATTAATACTTAAAGTTTTATCTTTCTTTATTAAAGATAATTTTTTTAATGTATCATTAATTAGTATTTCAGTAATATCATCATCTTTTTCATTTTTTATTATTTTATTATATATAAAATCTTTTAAACTTAATATTTCTTGATTTAATATATATGCATTTACTAAATCATTACTCATACTATTTTTATTTAATAAATTATTATTGTTATTATCATCAAGTACATTATTATTCTTATCGTTTACTTTAATTATTTCTTTTGGAATTTTAATAATCTCTTTTTTTTCTTCTTTAATAGAATCTTTTATATTAGGATTAATTTCAATATTTTCTTTTTCTATTTTTTTTATAACTTTCTTATTATAACTTTGATTTATCTCTTGTTTTTTTTCTTCTATTTTCTTTTCATTAGCACTAAATAAAGTTTTATCTTTATTTATTTCTTTTTTGTTACTTTCTAATTCTTTATTTTCTTTTATGTCTTCTTTTTTTTCAACAATTTCAACATCTTCTTTTTCTGATTCAATTCCAATTGGATTTATAAACTCTGTTGTATTTATACTTTTAATAACATTTAAATTATTTTCATAATCTTTGATATCTTTTTCTATTTCGTTTAATTTAACCTGAGCATCATCTATATCACTAATGCTTATTATATCTATATTATCAAGATAATCAATATTAGTTTCTATACCTAGTTTAATTAAAATATCTTTTAAATAATTTGCTTTATCATATATTTGTTTTTTTCTTAAATTAAATTCTTTTTTTAAATTATCTATTTCAAATTCATATATTGATAATTCTTTATTTATTTCATCTATATTATTACTATTAATTTTTATATTGTTAATTTTATATTTATCTATATTATATAATTCACTATTTTTTATTTCTTTTTCTATTTTTTCTTTTCTTTTTATTAATTCTTTTTTACTCTGCTCTATCTTAGAGTCTATTTGCTTTATATTATTCAGATCAAACCTTAAAAAATCAATAATACTTTTACTATTATTAATTGTACTTTTATTTTGATAATTATTATCAATTCCTTTTTTCATAACTGGTTCAATAATATAATAATCATATTTTTCAAAATCAAATTTTTCTGTTTTTACATCTACAGGTATAATTTTATCTTTTAATTTATTTAAATCCCTATAGCTTAGTGTTCTAATATTATTTTTCTTTATTAAATTAATATTAGTTTCTTTTTTTATCATATTATTTTTTTCAAGTTTTACTCTAAATCTTTTTCTAAACAGAAAAGAAATTAGTCTATCTTTTATTGACCCTTTTACTCTTCCTGAATTAGTTTCATTATCGTCCATTAAAACCACCACAGTTATTATATCATTTTATTTAAAAAGAAAAAAGATAACAATTATTTCATAGTCATACTATAAAAATAATAGTTATCATTATTTTTCTTAAATGTAAATTCATATTCATTAAATTTATCTAGATTATTATCTAAATATTCTTGATAATTGAATTCTTTATTTGTAATAGCTTTCTTATATACTTCATATACTCCTCTTGGATCTTTAGATATAACATCTTTTTTATTACCTAAATAACTTCTTTGATTATAGAAAGCTACCTTATAATATAGTTTAATACTACTATCATCTTTAATAGATTTTTTAAAGTGAAGAACAACTTTATTTTTGTTATCGCACTTACAATTATCTAAAAAGTAAGTTCCTTTAGATTTTTTTATTTTTGGACAATTACCACTTATCTTATCTATGTTAATATTTTCATTAAATATATTATGGTACATTTCTTTAATACTATTTATTTGTTCTATATTTAGTTTATATTCATCTTTTTTATCAATATTATTATCATTAATATATAAATTTAATATAGTAGTTAATTTAATACTATCATCTATATTTTTAAAATACATTTTACTTTTATATAACGATGATATATCACAACAATTATTATTAAATGAATTAACATAACTATCAAGTAATGCTTCAATACTATTATCATTTAGCTTAATATTGTTTTCAATTACTTTAGAATCATTATTCGAACTATCAAATTCATCATTGGAAAATAAATAATTAACTAAATATAAAAGCAATACTAAAACAACTATAATCGATACAGTAAGACTTGTTTTTAACCATCTTTTTTCCATATTCAACCTACTTCTTATTTTTTATTTCTACTCTTCTAATTTTTACAAGTTTATTCTTCTCATTAAATTTAAGTTCTATTAAATCAGGGGCACTAAAACCATCTATTATAACTTTATCCTTATATCTAATAATATATCTAGAATTATATTCTACATCGCACCATTTAGAAAGCATAAAAGTAATTGCAGATGAATGTGTTACTATTAATGCTTTTTTAGAGACATTTGCTTTAATTACCTTTATTAAACCTTTTATAGTTCTAGATTTTACATCATCAAAAGACTCCCCACCTTTTAATTTATAATCATGATTTAAAAATTGTTTTTTAAAAAAGTCTGCGGGTAATTTAGTTTTATCTTTTATTCCAAATTTTCTCTCATCAAATAGACTATCTACGATAACTGTTTTTTTATTAATAGAAGATATATATTTAGCTGTTGCAATAGCTCTTACATAATTACTAGATACTATCATATTAAGATTACTTAATTCTTTTAATTTACTGTATTTATAAGCTTTTTTCTCTCCATCAATACTTAATATAAATTGCTTATTAACACTTTCAAAATCTTCATCAATACTAGTATAATCAATGTTTTTTTCTGCTTGTGAATGACGCATTAAATATATCGTTGTCATATAATCACCCTATTATACTTATATCATATTTAATAATTTTTTACAAGTAAAATAAAAAATCATGAACACATTTTATATAAACATATATTCATGATTAATACTATATACTATCATACCAATAATTTATAATGCAGATTTAGATAATACTATAACCGGACGAACTGCTGCATAATAATTGTAATACCCGAAGCCATTATTATCAGAAAAGCTAGTTCCTTTTTTTAAAAAGTCATCACAATCTGCTACAACATATATAGGCGTAGTAGTCGAATCGGCTAATGACATTGTCCAATACTCGTATTGATTACTATAAACCCAATTATGCTTAATTCCTGTACTAGTATACCAACATCCATGTCCACAACCATCTCTTTGTACAGATTGCATTTCCACTTCATCAACTTTGATCAATCTAGCCTCTTTTAAATATTTTTCTTCAATTTTATCTTCTGCCCATGCATCTACTATATGCTTAATATCTGATTCATTATAATCAGCAATACAACCAGTAGGAGTTATATCATTGTCATCTTCATCTGCATGACAAGTATCACTACTATAATAAGTAACTCCCCCATAGTCACTATAACCACCACCAGGAATGCGTAATCTTACTGCTGTTCCATTAGTATTCGGCATACCTCTATTTATATAGTTATTTTCTGTACCTGCTCCACCATAAGTATTAACCTCATCTACAGTAAGAGGCTCTGCTTTTAGAAGCGTTACATAATGCTCTGATACAGAACTTTCTTTAAGAACATAATAACTAACATTATTGTAATTAATTATACTACCTAAACTGTATGAATTATAATGAGGATTTCCATAATGATAGGTTCCATCTTCTGTATCATCAGTAATTAAAACCCCATCCACTGCACAATTAGATAAATACACAGTTCCATCAGAATTAATGTAAACATCACACGATACTTTCTTTCCCGTATAATTAACACTTAAAGATCTATAATCAGATACTTTAATATGATTAGAATTATAGTATGCAACAGAAGCTGTTTGCAATGCATATCCATACATATCTACATATTCTTTATCTGTAATATCTCTAGTACCATAGTGATACCATCCATCGTCGCTAGATGAATCTTTAATCTGCTTAACACCTACAGTACACTCTGATAAGTATATTCCTCCATTTTCTTTCATTTGCATTACATTACAGTTTACCTCTTTACCTGTGTATTCTACATTTAATGAATTTAGTTCAGTTGGAAACTTTCCGTTATCTAGTAAATATGATGTTATAGCTAATTCTACACTTCTGCCATAAGCATCAATACTTCTCTTATCAGCTGATATTTTAGCTTTTCTTATTATATTCATAACTAGTGGTGTTACGATTAGTGCTAGTATTGCTAGTATCACTAGAACTGCTATTAATTCTATTAAGGTAAATGCTTTCTTTTTCATTATATCCCTCCTATCTTATATATTACCTTTATATTAAGTCTATCAAAAAATTTAGGATGTCAAGA
>CAMKGA010000001.1 GCA_946412015.1 uncultured Caryophanales bacterium | reverse complement strand
CCTTTATATATATAATAACACAAAAAACGCATAATTTCTCATGCGTTTATCCTGAGACTATCGATATAAATGTTGATTATTTTATATACGAATGGTATAATAAAAATAAATCAAAGGAATACTATAATAAGTATAAAGATATACTAATAGTAGGAATGGAAAAAGAAGATTTATTGAATATTAAGGATGATGATTATATGGATAAAATAGTTAACGATATAGATAGTCTTAATAAAGATAATAAATTTCATCAATTATTTACAGACGAAGAAGATAGAATTAAACTTAGAAATGGATATATCGAAGAAGGTCTTGAAGAAGGTATAGCAAGAGGACTGAAACAAGGACTAAAACAAGGACTAAAGCAAGGAATTGAACAAGGTAAGTTAGAAGATGCAAAAAAAATGTTAGAAGAAAATTTCCCTATAGAAACAATTATAAAAATTACTGGATTATCTAAAAAAGAGATAGAAAATCTTTAAAATTTTGTAGCGCAACAATAGTTGCGTTTTTATTTTAAATAAAATATAAGATAATTGTATTAATTATTTTTAAATGATATAATTTACTAAATTGGTGGTGATTTTTATGAAAGTAATTGTTATAGGTGGAGGTGCATCGGGTCTTGTTGCAGCTATTTATGCAAGTTTAAATAATGATGTTATTCTTCTTGAAAAAAATAGTAAATGTGGTCGTAAAATATTAGTATCAGGAAATGGTAAATGTAATTATTTTAATAGTGATTTTACTATTAAGCATTTTAATACAGAAAGTGATATATTAAAAAGTATCATTAATAAAAATAATCAAGATGAAATACTTAATTTTTTTGATAAAATTGGTATTGTTCCGAATATAAAAAATGGATACTATTATCCTATGTCTAATCAAAGTATAAGTGTTTTAGAATCACTAACTAAAGAAGCTAGTATTAGAGGAGTTAATATAATAACTGATACTAATGTTTATGATATTAGTTATAATAACGGCTATGTTATAAAAACTAATAATGGCAATTATAAATCAGACTCTGTTATTTTATCAATGGGATCCCATGCATACTATAAAGAAAAAAGTATAGGTTATGAAATACTTAAAAATTTTAATCATACGATTAATCCTGTTGTACCTGGATTAGTACAATTAGTAGCAACTAATCCTTTAAAAAGTGCGAGTGGTGTTAGAATTGATGCTAATCTAACCTTATATGAAGATAAAAAATTAATAAATAGTAGTAGTGGTGAGGTACAATTAACTGATTATGGTATTAGTGGAATATGTGTATTTCAATTAAGTACTAAAGCAGCAAGAGGATTATATTTAAATAAAAAAGAAATAATTCATATTAACTTTGTACCTTGGATTGATAATTTTTTAAGTTATATGGATAAAAGAAATAAAAAAATAAAAAATAGAACAATATCAGAATTATTTGATGGCATTATGAATTATAAATTATCTAATAGTTTGCTTGATATATGTAATATTAAATATAATGATAAATGGGATAATTTAAGTGATAAAACTAAGTCTAAATTAAATAAAATAATTACAGATTATGAATTTGAAATAATAGATACTAAGGGATTTAAAAATGCTCAAGTATGTAGTGGAGGAGTAGCTATTACTGAGATTAATCCTAATACTATGGAATCATTAATAAAAAAGAACTTATATATTACAGGTGAATTAATAGATGTAGATGGAAAGTGCGGTGGATATAATTTAGGGTTTGCATGGATTACAGGTATGCTTGCAGGAAAGGATTTAAATGATAAGAATAAGACAGATAAAAGTTAATATAGATAGTAATAATATTAAAGATAAAATATTATCTAGATTAAAAATAAAAAGTGATGAATTGATAGATTATAAGATTAATAAAAGAAGTATTGATGCAAGATATAAACCAGATTTATATTATATATATGAGATTGATGTAAAGTTAAAAGATGAAGCTAAAATATTAAAAAATAATAAAGATAAAGATATTTTAAAAACGCCTATAGAAAATTATAAATTTGAACCTAATAATAAAAATAGTAATAAAAGTATTATTGTTGTTGGCATGGGTCCAGCTGGTTTATTTGCCTCATATATGTTATTAAAATATGGATATAAAGTAACTATTATAGAGAGAGGAGAAAAAGTAGAAGATAGAGTTAAAACAGTTGAAAAGTTTTTTTCAACTGGCATTTTAAATACTGATTCTAATATTCAATTTGGTGAAGGTGGAGCAGGAACTTTTTCAGATGGAAAATTAAACACACTGATAAAAGATAAAGAAGGAAGAATAAAATTAGTACTTGAAACTTTTGTCAAATTTGGTGCTCCTGAAGAAATATTATATGATACAAAACCACATATTGGTACTGATATCTTAAGAAATGTTATTATAAATATTAGAAGAGAAATAATAAAAATGGGAGGAGTTATTAAATATAATACCAAACTTACTGATATTATTTTAAATAATAATAAAGTAAATAGTATAGTAGTTAATGATAAAGATGAAATTAAGTGTGATACTTTAGTACTTGCTTTAGGACATAGTGCTAGAGATACATTTAAAATGTTATATAAAAAAGGAATAAAAATGGAATCTAAACCATTTGCAGTAGGAATACGTATTATGCATAAGCAAAGTATGATTAATAAAAGTCAGTATGGTAAAGATGATTTAACTGCATCATATAAATTAACTTACAAATCTTCTTATAATAGAGGAGTGTATACATTTTGTATGTGCCCAGGTGGATATGTAGTAAATGCATCAAGTAAAGATAATATGCTAGCAATTAATGGTATGAGTAATTATAAAAGAGATAGTGGTATTGCTAATAGTGCAGTTATTGTTACAGTTAATAATAAAGATTATGGTGATAATATATTTTCTGGTATGGAATACCAGGAGAAATTAGAAAGCATAGCTTACAAAGTTGGTAAAGGTAATATACCAATTCAGTTATATAAAGATTTTAAAAATAATAAAGTTTCTCATGAATTAAAAAGTATTAAACCAATATTTAAAGGTAGTACTACATTTGCTAATATAAATGATATACTCCCTTTAGAAATATGTAATTCTCTAAAAGAAGGAATAGATTATTTTGATAAAAAAATTGCAGGTTTTGCGCATGATGATGCAGTAATAGCTGCAGTAGAATCACGTACATCATCACCAGTTAGAATTATTAGAAATGATTCTTTTGAATCTAATATAATGGGGATATATCCAGTAGGTGAGGGTGCTGGTTATGCAGGTGGAATTATGTCTGCTGCAGTAGATGGAATAAAAGTATTTGAAAAGATTGTATAAACTAACAATTGATTGAAATGTTTTTTGTTGTATAATTATCAATATAGGATAAATGGTGATTGTATGATGAAAAAATATTTTTTATGTTAGTTTTGTTTTTTATATCATTAAATAAAATATATGCAGACGAAATTATTCAGGGTGATTAAGTTAAATATAAAGATATTTTTTTAATGTTGTATCAGTTAATGACGATTCATATACTTTGATTAAAGATAGACCTCTATTAATGGAAGATATAAAGAAATATGGTGGAGATGAGATTTATTCCTTTTCGACTTTATATGAAAATACATTAACGACGAATAGTTTATATAATAGTGACGCTTTAGGACAGGTACCATATTATAAATCTAGTAACTGTAATATGGATAGTGGAGAATTTATAAATTCAGGTTGTAATTTAGATTATAAATTTTCATTTATAAAAGAAATATTAGATGGGTGGGCTACAGATAATATTGACTCTTCAGATATATCAGTTGATAAATATGGTTATGGAGCAAGGATTCTTAATATTGATGAAATAACTAATTCTTTATATTTTGAATATCAAACTCCAACCCCATCAATAGGTGGCTATTTTAAAACTTCTTTAAGTCCAAAATGGTTGAAAAATATTTATTACAACTCTTAGACAATGAGTCCTTCTGATGATGGTAATATGTTATATATACTTAATTTTGATAAAATATTAAACAAGAATGTGACAGAATTGGCTTTGACAAACCCAGTTGTAACAATAAAGAAAAATAAAGTATCTCTTATAACGAAAGAAAAAAGATATGTATATAATAATACTATTGAAAGCAATGACTATTATATTGGAGATATAATTATTTATAAAGGCACAAGATATATTGTTATAAAAATAAAAAAAATTAATGCGTGAATAATCACGTTTTTAATTTGACATAATTTTTGTATAATGTATAATACAAATTGAGGAGATTAATATGATTAATATAGATGATAGTTACGAAATACTAGATGAAAAATATAGAGGCCGTAAACCTAAAATAGGTCTTAAAAAAGATGGAAAAAAATATATATTTAAATATGGAGTAGTTAATTATGAATCTTACGCTGAATTAATTGCTGAACAGTTAGGCATTCAAGCAGGTATTGAAATGGCCCACTATGAAGCAGCAGTTATGCCAGGTAGGTTAGGGGTTATTACCACTAACTTTTTAAAAAGTGAAGATTTAATTATGACAAGTGATAAATTAAGAGAATATATTCAAATATTATTTAACGAAAATAATATTAATTATGATGTCAAAGATAGTAGTATTTTAAATATAATTGAGGCTGCATGGACATATGATGGAAATATTAATGTAGAAATATTATCGAATGAGCTTATGAAACGATGGGCGTTTTATGGTTTGATACTTGAAAGTGATAAAAATTCTACTAATATATCTTTTATAAAAACACCAGAAGGATTAAAGTTGTCACCAGATTACGATAATTCTTCTATGTGTCAACTCAATAAAAATATTAATAACATGATTCCTATGCTATATAGAGGATATGACATCTATTCTTTTACAGACGGTGTTAATAATCAATTGCACCTATCTAAAAAAACTGAAAATTTAAGCTTTTTAGAAGAATTTAAAGTATTTGCAGAAAAATATAGTGATGTATGCATGCAAATATTAGAATCATTTGATGCTATAGATGTTGATAAAGCAATTGAAACAGTAGAAATGATAAACAAGATAGATGTACCTTATGAAGTAAAGTTTTGGGTAAATAAGGTAATTAACACACGCCTTGCTGATTTAAAAGCAATATATAAAAATGTATCAAAAAAAATATAATAGAAAATAGGGTGATACTATGCATGATAAGTTATTATTACTTCCTAGCATGCCAGGATGTTATTTAATGAAAAATAAAGATAATGTAATTATATATGTTGGTAAAGCCAAGAATTTAAAAAATAGAGTAAATTCTTATTTTAGAGGTAAACATTATGGTAAAACTGCTAAATTAGTAAGTGAAATAGTAGACTTTGAATATATAGTTGTAGAAAGCGAAGTAGAATCATTAATACTTGAAAATAATTTAATAAAAAAATATGATCCTAAATACAATATTTTACTTCGAGATGATAAGAGTTATCCTTATATAGAACTTACAGATGATATAGTTCCTACTTTAAAAGTAGTTAGAAATATAAATAGAAAAAAAAGTAAGAAAAATTTATATGGACCATATCCTAATGTAACAGCAGCAAGAGGAACTGTTAATTTATTAAATAGAGTATACCCTTTAAGAAAATGTAGAACATACCCGAAAAAGCCATGCCTTTATTACCATATAGGGCAGTGTTTAGGATACTGTGTATATGATGTAGATAAACAGAAAATAGAAAATATGAAAAGTGAAATAATCAAGTTTTTAAATGGTGATGATACTAATTTATGTAATAAGCTAAAAATAGAGATGGAAAAAGAAGCAGGATTAATGCACTATGAAAAAGCATTAGAATATAAAAACTTACTTGATTATATAAAAGTTACATTAACTCGTCAAAAAGTAGAATTAAAAGATAATACAAATAGAGATATATTTGGATATTATACTGATAAAGGTTATATTAGTATACAAGTATTTTTTATTAGAAATTCTAAAATATTAGAACGTCATTTTAAGATTTTTCCTTTAATAGAAACAACAGAAGAAGAATTAACAAGATATATTGCTAATTTCTATGATAAAGGAATAATTAAACCAAAAGAAATATTAGTTCCAAATATAGTAGATAATAATCTATTAGAACAATATTTAGGAATATCAGTTAAAACACCTAAAAAAGGAGAAAAACTAAAACTTGTTAATATGGCTAATAATAATGCTAAAATAGCCCTTAATGAAAAATTTGAACTAATTAAAAAAGATGAAAAAAGAACAATAGATGCAAATGAAGAATTAAGAAATATTTTAAAATTAGATATATTAGATAGAATAGAAATATTTGATAATGCTCATCTATTTGGTAATTATAATGTATCAGGTATGGTTGTATTTAAAGAAGGAATGCCTTCTAAAAATGATTATCGTAAGTTTAAGATAAGTATAGATAAAAATGATGATTATAATACTATGAGAGAAGTAATATATCGTAGATACTTTAGAGTGCTTTCTGATAATTTAGTTAAACCTAATCTAATAATCGTAGATGGTGGTGTTGGGCAGATTAATGTAGCAAGAGATGTAATAAACTCACTTAATCTTGATATACCAGTAGTAGGTTTAAAAAAAGATGATCACCATGCTACAAGTAAACTACTTGCATTTGATCCAATAGAAGAAATTGATATAGATAAAAGAAGTAATCTATTTTATTTACTTGAAAGAATGCAAGACGAAGTACATAATTTTACAATTAATTATCATAGACAAATTAGATCTAAAGGAAGTCTATCTAGTGTACTTGATAATATCGAAGGTATTGGTGAAAAAAGAAAGACAGAATTACTTAAGAAATATCGTAGTATCAATAAAATGAAAGAAGCAAGTATTGACGAACTAGATAAGATACTTCCACATAATGTTAGTATTAATTTACATGATTTTTTAGAGAATTATAAATAATGAAATAAAATCGAAAATTCGACAAAATTCGGTTTACAAGAGCATAAAACCATGATATTATTTCTATAGATAGGAGAACTATCTTAGAGAGGATAAGGTTATTATGGAAAAGAAATTTTTAAAAAGAGGTAAAGGTTTTACATTAATAGAGCTTATTGCTGTATTAGTAATTATGGCAATCATTGCTCTTATAGTGACACCACTTGTTATGAATATAATTAGAAAGGTAAGAATATCTGCAGATAAAAGATCAGTTGATGTATATGGTAGATCTGTTGAACTAGCAATCGCAGGTTACCTACTAGATACAGGTAAATTTCCAACAGAAGTATCACAATTAACAATAGAATACTCAGGTAATCAAGTAGTATGTGAAACAACACAAATCAATCCTGATTCATCAGTATATCTTGCAGGATGTACAGTAGCAGGTAGAAGTACAGGAGATTATAAATATGGAAGTGATAAAACACCTACTTATACTGCTTATACTATAGGTAATCAAGTAACATATAATAATATTAATTATTATGTAATTAAAGATTCAGGAGCAAAAGAATCTACAGTAACACTTCTAAAAGCAGAACCATTAAAGGTTGCAGAAGTAAACGAGTATGGCGCAGGACATGTAAACAGATATACAGTTGGTTCAGTAGGAACTGCATATGATAAAAATGGCTATGGTGGCATGGCATATTATTCAAGTGAAACTTGCGGATATGTAAATAATACTCGGGTATATGATGGATGTAAAAAAGATTATGCATCATCAGAAGTAAAATATGTAGTAGATGCATGGAAAACTGCTAAAGCCCCAGCCGCAAGTGATGCAAGATTAATTACTTTAGAAGATTTGAAAAGTCTAGGTTATAGTGATTCTTGTATACAATCAGGATATTGTTCTAAATCAGCAGAAGCACCAAGTTGGTTACACATTAATTCTTGGTATTGGACTTCTAGTCCAAGAAATAGTGTGTCGAATAGTGTTTGGTACGTTAACACCTATGACTTGCCCTACCGCTACCACGTCTACGACGAATATGGGGTTGTGCGACCAGTTATAACTATTTCTAAATCTCTAATATCTAGTGCAGGAAATTAGACTGATAGTCTAAATACTCTTAGCGACTTATAACCGGACAGTTTTATAAAATAGTTGAAATATAAGGAATAAATGATATAAAAACCGTGAATATATTCGTCCAGCAGTTGACGATATTCACGGCTTATTTTATTAATAATGCATGCTGTGTTAAAAAATGCACACAACAAAAAGAATTCAGACTTTGAAATTTTAAAACATTCATCAATTGTATAAGTGAGTATTTAGGTATCGTATAATTTTAGTGTAAAAGGTATCCGAATGTATTTCAGGGAATTAATTGCTTTATTAAATAACATTAATCCTATACTAAATAAAGACATAACTCGTGTTTTAGTGCCATTGATATTTTTATGAGTAGTTACTTTAACTCCTTTATAACAGTTAGAGTTTTTAGTATAATCTGCTCCATATATTGTAAGAAAAAGTACAGAAAAGCAAGCCATAGTATACATTGATTCAAAATATTTAATATCAGCTTTTACAGTCGATTCTAAATATAAACCATTAGATTTTTGATTTTTAAATAGTGTTTCAATACTACCAAAGTGATAGCCATAATCCTTAATAGCTCTTTTAGTATCTCCGTTTGTGGCAATAATTCATGGCTCTTTAACGCCTTTCTTTTTGTTTACTGTGATATTTGTTTTAAATTGGTTGTTAGTGATTTCAATATCATTGTAAAATGCTGATTTATTCTCATAAGCATATAAATTACCGGTGGTTGTCCAAATTTTATGACCTTCTTTTTTATCATAAACATAACATCTTATATTTCCTTTTAGTCTGACAACATAGGTTCTTCCTAAAGAATCAATGTAATCAAGAAGTGAAGTAGAATTGAACCATCTATCGGCAAGGAAAATTAGGTCATAATCAGCTGGAAATAACGATGATGCATAGGAGATTCCTTTTTTTAACATTTCCTCATCGAATGCTTTAGGATCATCTTTTCCCTTATAACATCTAAACCATAAAGGTATACCTTGTTTTCCAATTCTCATAGTAATCATAAAAACAGTATAATTATCGTGAGAGAACATATGGTCAAAAATGATATGAACACGTTTATCCTCATGCTTTACAGTATAGTTTAAAAAAACATATCTAATAACCTTATCGTAAAAGGCATAAGGATTAAATAATTTATTTATAAAGAATCTTTTTATTCTTTTGATAATAGAGTCATGTTGTATTAGTGAAAAGCTATCCTTTAATTTCATTGCGATATCGGATGCAACAGTAGAACCAGCTAAAATCATACCAATAACAATATAAGGAATGATTTTAAGTTGAGTTTTTCTAATATTACCAAAACATTCTAATAAAAAATTCTTTAATTTAGTTGCAATTTTTTCTTGAGTATTATATATTTTATTCATACGGCTACCTGCTTTCTATTATTTTTTGTTATAACTATATTTTAGCAGAAAAATGCCGTATAAGCAAAGAAAGGACTCGGGAATATAAATCCTCGAGTCCTTTCTAAATGAAAAACTGTCCGGTTATAATTCTAAAGATAATTGTGATACTACATCTAATCCAGATATCTGGGATTGTGTAGTTAGATTTGATGGACTAAGGATTAGTAATATAAAAATGGAGACTGAGTATAGTTTTTATGGTGTTAATAATCTTCCAGAAAATTATTATTCTCGTGATGATTATTCAAGATATAATTATAAAGAAGAACACTATGATGTTTTATATAATGAGGGTACTATTATAATAATTGCGAATGCTAAAAGATTTTATGATTTTAATGTTGCATTTGATGATGCTGATAATAGAGATGGTCTTCGTCCTTGGATATTGCAATATACATTAAGCAATCAAGATGATTCATTTCATAGATCAATTCAGATTATGCCGGCAAGAGAAGAAAGCTATTTATCTACTCCAGATGGATTTGAATATAAAACATCTAATTGGAAGTTTTCTGCGAATCTTTATCCTTATTTAATTGTTAATGATAAACCTGATTTTAGTAAACCTGCTGAGTACTCACTTAGCTCAAATACTAGGGTAGAAGGATATGATTATACAGTTGATAAAAATGATAATATATATACTTTAAACTATAAATATAATGCTAAGAAGTTAGATTATAATGTAGATGTAAATGTTGTATTTGAAGATAATATTTATAAAAAACCAAATGATTTAGAACTTACATTATATACAGAAAATGAAGCTAATATTAAAACAGTTAAGGTTAATGATAAAAATAATTGGAAATACTCATTTACTGATTTATATTTAAATGATTTAAACCTTGATCCGGATTATAATAGTAATCCTAAAGAGGCTGTATATAAGGTTAGTGTTAAAGATAATAATGATTATGCATATGATATTACAGGTAATCAGAAAGATGGATATACTATTCTTGTTAAGTATGTAGGAGATAAGCTTTATAAGTTTTTAAGTGGTGATAAAAAAACTTATACTAAGAAGAGTAATAAACCATTAATATTTAAAATAGATGCAGATTATAGTTATTTTAAAGATGGTGGTAAAGTATATGTTGATGATAAATTATTAAGTGATAGTGATTTTTCATCTAAAGAGGGTAGTACTATAATAGAGTTAAACAGTAGTTATTTAGATAGTTTAGATGATAAAGAACATACTTTAAAAGTAGTGTTTAGTAATGGAGAGGCTACAACTAAGTTTAATGTTGTAAGTAAAAATGAAATAAAGAGTATTAGTAATAATCCTAATACAAGTGATAATATAATTAAGTACGTTTTAATTACTATTGGAAGTGTATGTGGAATAATATTGATTATACTATGTATAAAAACAATTATTAGAAAAAAGAATATATAAATAAAAATAAATTAGTTAAAAATTTTAAAGAAGCGATGCTTCTTTTTTCTTAAAACAATTTACATTTTATTATATTTATTATATAATTTATATAGTTTGAGGAGGAGAATATGAACGCTCAAAATAAAAAAATAACAAAAAGAGATGAAGATTTTGCAGCATGGTATACTGATATAGTTCATGCAGCTAGATTATGTGCTTATTCATCTGTTAAAGGTTGTACTGTTATGGAACCTAATGGATATGCAATATGGGAAAAAATGCAACAAATATTAGATAAAAAGTTTAAGGAATTAGGACATGTTAATGTGGCTATGCCTCTTTTAATTCCTGAAAATATGTTAAAAAAAGAAGGAGAGCTAGTTAATGGATTTGCTCCAGAGGTAGCATGGGTTACTCATGGTGGTTCTAAAAAGTTAGAGGAAAGATTATGCATAAGACCTACTAGTGAGACTATGTTTAGTGATTACTATGCGACTCACGTTAGAAGTTATAAAGATCTACCTTGCTTATTTAATCAGTGGTGTAGTGTTTTAAGATGGGAAAAAGAAACACGCCCATTTTTAAGAAGTAGAGAAATATTTTGGCAAGAAGGTCATACTATACATGCTACTAAAAAAGAAGCAGAAGAAGAAACAAAAAGAATGATGGATGTATATAAATGGTTTCATCATGAGATACTTGCAATTCCATCTATCACAGGAATGAAGACTGAAAAAGAAAAATTTGCTGGAGCTGAGTATACTTTAACTAATGAAGCTTTAATGTATAATGGTGTTGCACTACAAGCGGGAACAAGTCATTATTTTGGTCAAAAGTTTAGTGAAGCTTATAATATAAAATTTGCAAATAAAGATAATAAAGAAGAGTATGCATACCAAACATCCTGGGGAACAAGTAATAGAATGATTGGTGGATTAATTATGGTTCACAGTGATGATTATGGCCTTGTCTTACCACCTAGAATTGCTCCTAAACAAGTTGTTATTGTACCTATTGGTAGTGATGATATGGTTTATGACTTATCAAATAAGATTAAAGATGAATTAAACAAGAACGATATTACTTGTTATATAGATTTAACTGATAAATCACCTGGATTTAAATTTGCTGAGGCTGAGGTTAATGGAATACCTGTTAGAATTGAAATAGGTGCTCGTGATTTAAAAGATAATAAAGTTACAATCGCACGTCGTGATACAAGAGAAAAAATGGTTGTAGATAGTAATATCGATTATGTTAAATATGTAAGTAATCTTTTAGATACTATTCAAAAAGATATGTATAATAGAGCTTTAAAAAGAAGAGATGAATTAACATTTGAAGCAACTAATTTAAAGGAAATGGAAGATATTTTAAATAAACAACCAGGATTTATTAAAGCTGATTGGTGTGGTAAAAAAGAATGTGAAGAAAAAATAAAAGAGATAAAAGGATGTAAATCTAGATGTATTACAGATGATAGCTTTATTACAGGTAAATGTGTATGTTGTGGAAAAAATGCAAAACACAATGTGATTTGGGGTATACAGTATTAGGTGAAGTATGAATAGATTATATAATATGACTAAAGAAGACAATATATTTTTTGCAAAGAGAAAAATAATTGATAATATTTATAAAAGCGCTAATCTTGAAGGAATTGCTGTTACATTTGCTGATACTGTAGATTTTTACAATAATGTAAATAATGGTCATATATCTATAGATAATATACTCAAATTAAAAGGATTGAAGGATGCTTGGGAGTATATTATTGATACTGTAGATGAAGATTTAACTATAGATTATATAAAAAAGATTCATTTTGAAATATGTAAGGGTCAGAATGTTAATCCATTAGGTGAGTTTAGAGAACATGGTGTTGGAATTACTGGAACATCCTGGAAACCTAAGTTACCTAGTGAGTGTGATTATAATAAAGAATTAAATGATATTTTAAATAACTCTGATAAGCAAGATATGGCTATAAACTTATTTTGCTGGATACAGAAAAGCCAAATGTTTCAAGATGGCAACAAAAGAGTTGCAAATCTTGTTGCAAATAAAGAGTTTATTAGAAATGGCCTTGGTATTATAAATGTACCAGTAGATTTAATTGGTACTTATTTTACTCATTTAATAGAGTATTATGAGACTAATGATAATTCTAAATTAAAGAAATTTATTATAGAAAACTGTATAGATGGAATAGGAGAATAATTATGGATGATATATTAATGAATACAGAACTTGAAATGGAAAAATCAATAGAGGCTTTAGAAAAAAGATTTAATAATATTAGAGCAGGTAGAGCTAACCCTGCAATATTAGATAGCGTAATGGTTAATTATTATGGTGTTCCAACACCTTTAAAACAACTTGCAACTATATCTGTACCTGAGGCACGCAGCATGCATATTAAACCATTTGATAGAAGTAGTCTATCTGCAATTGAAAAGGGAATATATGAGGCAAATATAGGGCTTACTCCAAATAATAATGGTGAGGTAATAATTTTAAATATTCCTGCACTTACAGAAGAGACTCGTCGTGAATATGTAAAACAAGCTAAAACTTGTGCAGAAGATTGCAGAATTGCTTTAAGAAATATTCGACAGGATGCTAATAATGATATAAAAAAATTAGAAATACCTGAAGATGATATAAAAAACGGTCAAGAAGATGTTCAAGAATTAATTAATAAATATAATAAAATAGTTGATGAAAAATTTAAAGAGAAAGAAAAAGACTTAATGAGTGTGTAAGTCGTTTTTTTTTAAAGACTAATATATATTTTATGTAATTTAATCTAACAACTAGGAGATGATTAAATTAAAAAGAAGAATATAACTATTAGGTCAATTACAGCAGAGTATTTAACATTTGTTGCTTTAACAGGGGATGATAAAGAATCTGTTGAAGTAAGATATGAAGATGAGGATATATGGCTAACTTAAAAGATGTTAGCAACTCTTTATAATGTTGAAACAAATACTATAAATTATCATATTAAAAAATTTATAATGAAAATGAATTGAATGAAGATTTAACTATTCGAAAATTTCGAATAGTTAAAAAAAGGATAATCGCAATATTTCAAGAAATGTTGTACATTATAATCTTCAAATGATAATTGCTATCGGATTTAAAGTAGATAATAATAAAGCTGCTGCAAATAAAGAACATATGGGTTTAACAAATTGGCTAGTTTGTTCATTATGACACGACAGTTAAAAATTATAGATTTGCTTTATTTTAAAGGGAAAATTAGAAATAAAAATATTAAATTAGAAGAAACAAAAAACAAAGATTATGATAATGATTATATTGTTTTAATATCTGTTATGTCACCAGTAATATGATGTATAATGTAGAAAGTATATAATAATTAACCTAATTTACCACATGTGCTTGACTTTTGTGGTAAATTAGGTTAATATTTTTTTGTGAGGTGATTTGTTTGATATATCTATATAAAGAATTAAGAAAAAAATATAAATCGAATGATAAAATTAAAAAAATGATAAATGAAGGAAAGATAATTAAAGTGGAAAAAGGTATCTATAGTGATTGCTTAAATGTTAATTACTTAGAAGTAATAACGAAAAAATATCCTGATGCTGTATTTACGATGAATAGTGCTTTTTATTATCATAATTTAACAGATGTTATTCCAGATAAAGAATATCTTGCTATAAAAAGAGATAGCACTAAAATTAGTGATGATCGAATTAAAGTTATATATTATCAAGATAAGTTTTTTGATATTGGAAAAACTACTATAAAAGTAAATGGAGCAGAAATAAATATATATGATAAGGAAAGAATGTTGATTGAATTAATTAGAAATGAGAAGGCAATAGGATTTGATTATTATAAAGAAATAATAAATAATTATAGAGAAATTAAAGATGAATTAAATATAAAAAAAATTTCTGAATATATAAGCAAGTATGCTATTGAAGATTATTTATATGATGTAATAATGAAAGAGGTTTTTTAATGAATCTAAATACTATTTTAACTAATTATGTATCTTCGGGATATTCAGGAGCAAATGCTATGGCTAAGACTTGTCAAGATATTATATTAAGACAGATTAGTAAATCTGATTTAAATAAAAATATTACAATTAAAGGTGGGTTAGCAATGATGGCTATATCTAAAGATAAACGTCGTGCTACTCAAGACATTGATTTAGATTTTATCAGATATTCATTAGAAGATTCTGCAATTGTAGAATTTATCAAAAAACTTAATGATGATGAAGTTAAAATAAAAATTGTTAACTCAATACAAAAATTACATCACCAGGATTATGATGGGAAAAGAGTTATTATAGATATATCAGATAATCACGGAAATACGTTTTCTACTAAACTAGATATAGGTATACATAAAGATACTAATATTGAACAAGATGAATTATGTTTTGATTTGAATGCAGATTCAGAAACAGTTTTATTACTTGCCAATTCGATGGAACAAATATGTGTTGAAAAGATAAAATCATTACTTAGATTTGGAATAGTTTCTACAAGATATAAGGATATTTTTGATGTATATTATTTAGTAAATATTCATAGTTTTGATAAAATTCGGTTTTTATCATATCTAGATAAAATTGTTTTTAAGGATAGTATGGTTGAAGAAAGAACAATAAATGAAGTTAAAGAAAGTATAGGGGATGTTTTATCTAATAACAGATTTAAAAGAAGGATTAATATGGCAAGAAACAACTGGCTTGAAATGCCGGTAGATGATGTTATAAATAGTATTATAGATTATTTATCATCATTAGAATTAATCGAGGTATAACCATGAATGTTGAAGAGATAAAAAGGCAAATTGATAGTAAAAAGTCATTAATTAAAAAGTTAGAGAACGAAATACAAGAATTAGAAAAGCATCTTGATGAAGAAAAAGAAAATGAAAATTTAAAAACTCTTAGTTTTGATGAAAAAGTTTCTATATTTATGGATTATTTTAAAGGTTGCGATGATGTATATCCTTATTTATCAATTAATAAAGATAATAAGTATTATCAACCAGCATGTAAAAATGAATGGCGACAGGGTGTTTGTAATAAAACTATGGGTAAAAAGTGTAAAAACTGTAAATATAGAGAAAATATTCCTCTAACAAAAGATATAATATATAAGCATCTATGTAATAATAAAACAATAGGTATATATCCTTTACTTGCAGATGATACTTGTTATTTTTTTTGCTTTTGATTTTGATGATAAAAATAATGATAAGGATATAAAAAGTGAGGTTTTGGCATTTTCTAGCGTATGTGATGATTATGATATTCCAATCGTTTTAGAAAAAAGTAGATCAGGTAGTGGGATTCATATTTGGATATTCTTTGAAAAGAATATAAAAGCTCTTACAGCTCGTAAATTAGGTAGTTTATTATTATCGAAAACAATGGAAGTTAGTAATATTTCTATTTCATCATTTGATAGAATGTTTCCAAATCAAGATTATCTTCCTAAAGGTGGTTATGGCAATTTAATTGCTTTACCATATCAAACTGAACCAAGTAAATATGGAAATTCGGTTTTTATTGATAGAAATTTTATTACAATAAGACACCCAATGTCATATTTAAAAAACACACATAAATTAACTGAAGAGGAAATTTTTCAATTGATAAAAAAACTTTCTAATAAAACTATTGATATAGGTCATGAAGTAGAAGATTTAAAACAAGAAATATCTGATAAAAAAATTAATAATATTGATTATCCTAAAAGTATTGATGTCATACTTAATGATATGGTTTATATTGATAAAGCTAATTTAAGCGCATCTGTTATTAATAGTTTTAGAAGATTAGCAACATTTGCTAATCCAGAATTTTATAAAAAACAGAGACTTAGAATGTCAGTTTATAATATTCCTATGGTCATTAATTGTAGTAAGGAAGATGATAAATATTTAAAGTTACCACGAGGAACATTTGAATATTTAGAAATATTATGCAAAGAAAACGGAATAAAAATAAGAAAAAAGGATAAAAGAAATAAAGGTAAAAAGATTGATGTTCAGTTTAATGGAAAGTTACGTGATAATCAAGATATTGCTCTTTCTAAACTAATGAAATATGATAATGGTATATTATGTGCGCCTACAGCTTTTGGAAAAACTGTTATAGGATATAAACTGATAGAAGAACGTAAAGTTAATACTTTAATATTAGTTAATAAACTACAGTTATTAACTCAGTGGAAAAATAGAATAAAAGAGTTTTTAAATATTGATGAAGTTGGTGAAATAAGTAGTAAAAAGAAGAGTATTACTAATGAAATAGATGTAGCTAGTATCAAATCTATTTGGAATAATGGTAATGTATTAGATATTGCTAAAAATTATGGAATGATTATTATTGATGAGTGTCATCATACTGCAGCATATACATTTGAACAGGCCATAAATACAGGTAACGCTAAATATGTTTACGGAATTTCTGCAACATCAGAAAGAGAAAATGGACATACTCCTATTATCAAAATGCAATGTGGTGATATTAGATATAGAGTAGATACTTTAAAATTTAATAAAGAGTTGAATGTTCCAATGAAGGTAATAGTGAAACAAAGTCATCTAAATTTTGTTGATCCTAAAATAGATAATTATGAATTAAATGAGATTAATGATTTTATTGCAAAAGATATACTAAGAAGTGAAAAGATAATTTCTGATGTAAAAAAAGAATTTGATAAAGGTAAAAACATACTTGTTTTAACAGAAAGATTAGAACATTTAGATTATATTTATAATAAATTATCAGAATTTACTAGCAATACTTTTAAATATTATGGTGGAATTGGTAAAAAGATTTTAAAGAAGTATGACGAATTAATGGACCAAATTGATAAAAATAAGAAAAACAAAATTATTATAGCAACAGGTGCATATATTGGTGAAGGTTTTGATGATTCATCGTTAGATGTATTATTTTTAACTATGCCAATTTCTGGTAATACACGTTTAACTCAATATGCAGGAAGATTACATCGAAAAAATAGCACTAAAAAAGAAATATTAATATATGATTATGTAGATGATAATTTTGCTAAAACTCGTAATATGTTTTTAAAGCGTAAAAAAATTTATAATAATATGGGTTATGAAATAATTAATGAACCAAGTCAGCAAGTAATGAATATATAAAATAAGTATATAGAATAGTTTTGTATTTAATACTAAGGTATTTATTTAATAAATCATTAAACATCGGTGCTTATACAAAAAATACCCAACTTTTACTCAGTTTTTACCCAAGATTTACCCAACTCATGCACTAGTATATGCCATGTCAAGAGTGTATAATAGGTATAATATTTGATATATATGGCAAGCAATATTATTTATTCAATTATAAAAAATTAAATAATTTTAGTAAAAAGTGTATTTTATTATAAAAAAATAAGTTATAATTATTTATGGGGTATATCAGATATTGATTGTCAAATATTTTAGAAAGAGAGGTATAATGGCACAAGTTGAGATTATTAAAGCTAATCTCAAAACTGAAGATGAAATCGTTAATAATTTAAAGAAGAAAGTTTGTGCTTATGCGAGAGTAAGTACAGACTCAGAAGAACAACAAACAAGTTATAATTCACAAATTAAGCATTATTCTAAAATGATAAAATCTAATTCTAGCTGGGATTTTGTAGGTGTTTATGCTGATGAAGGAATCAGTGGTACACAAGTAAAAAATAGAGTAGAGTTTACTAAAATGATTGATGATGCAATTAATGGCAAAATTGATATTATTATCGCTAAGTCTATATCTGGGTTTGCTCGAAATACACTTGATACCTTAAAATATATAAGATTACTTAGAGAAAAACATGTTGATGTTTATTTATCAAAGGAAAAAGAAATAAATAAAAAGATTGGAATGTTAAAAAATGAAATTAAAGAATTTGATGAAAATATCTTTAATAATTTAGTTGAGAAGATTATTGTTGGAGAAAAATGTGAAGATAAAAGTATAAATTCTAATGTTGTTAGGTTTATCCTAAAAATAGGAACTGATTATGTATATGATATTAACGATGATAAATCCGTGTCATTAGTTCCTAATGGAAAAATTATAAAAAGTGATGTATTAGTTGCAAAAAATTATTTAAATGAAGATGAGTTGTACTCATTAAGAAGAATTGTTACGGCATATCTTGATTTAGCAGAAGATAGAGCAAAAAGGCATATTCCAATGACAATGGAAGATTGGGTAAAAAGATTAGATGAATTTTTAAAATTAACAGATAGAGAAATTTTGCAAGATGCTGTTAAGATATGACATAAAATTGCATGTGATAAAGCTGAATCTGAATTTGTTAAATTTTTGTTAGATATAAAAAAATAGTTAGGAGTTAGTATGAGAGAGATTAAAATAAATAGAATATATAAACATTTTAAAGGTGATAATTATTTAGTAGAGGATGTTGCAACACATTCAGAAACAAAAGAAAAATATGTTGTATATAGAAGGTTATATGGTGATGGTAGCCTGTGGATTAGACCACTTGATATGTTTTTATCAGAAGTAGATCATGATAAGTATCCTAACGTTACACAGAAATATAGATTTGAATTGCAAGAAATAGAAAGTGTTGTAAAATAGCTAAATTATAAGAAAGGACGATTTTAGTTATGTTTGAAGAATATTTTAAAGCTCATTTTGGGCATGTACATAAAGATAAAGATTATTTAGAAAGAGAAAAATTAAAAAAGCATGAAATAGCACAAAGATACAAATTTGATAATTATGATAAATTTTGTGAAAAAGTAAAAATTTTAAATGAGTATGTAAAAGTTAAACATAGAATGAATGCAAGACAACGTGTTGGAACAGATATGTCAGAAATATGGAAAATGGTTGATCATCCTGAAATAGTTACTTATCAATTAGAAAAATATGTAGGTGGAAGAATTGATTATAAATCATTAAAAATTGGTAAATATGTAGATAAAATTCATGATACAGAACAAAGAATTAAAATATTTTTTGATTTTGATCGTAATTATCCAGAATCTAAAAAATTAATTAGTAATTTTTTAAAAAATGAAAAGAATATAAGTGATTTTGTTGATGCATTAATATTAGGAAAGATTGCTGAAGATTTAATTAAATTAGAAGTATTTTATTCTATGGAATTTCATAAAGTATGCAATAATAATATTAAAAAGCCACTTTTTGATGAGGCATTAACTCTTTATAATTTTTACAATGATTTAAGTGATTATATTTTTAAAAATACAAAAGATATAGTTGAAAAGAATTTTGCAGACACAGGTAACATTATAAAATTTATTGAAGAAGAAGAAAAAAGACTTCGTATGGAGCAAGATTTAAAAGAAAGCATAATAGAAACTGAGAATAAAGATTTACCAAAACAAAAAGTTTTAAGTCCTAATAATGATAAGAAATAAATATAGATAGGTGATAAAAATAGTTAGAAAATTATCATATCAGGAATTTTATAAAAAATATCTGATGAAGTTTTAAATAATATGTTTGTTCCATTGCGTCAAGTAGACCTTAATAATGTGCCAACAACATTTAAATATGATGATGTTATTTTAGATGAACCAACAATAAATAATTTTTCAATTAATGGTATTAGTTATGAATCAAATTATTTAAAAAGATTAAATGAATTATTAAAAGATACTAGTTTAAAAGATAGGCATGAAGAAAAGAAAAATAATTCTTCACATATAATGATGGAAGAAACTAATGGATTTATAGATACTCATGAAACTAGATATACTTCGCCTGATGAATATTATAAAGTTTTAAAAAAATCAAAGTCTAGTATAAGAAAAGATTTAAAATAGGAAAGGGAAGATATTATGACAAAAAGTGAACAATATTATGTTTCAAAGGTAGCAAATTTATCAAGAAAGCGTTGTGTTGATAGTGAAGTAATAGATGATAATGCAAGAAAATTAGAATTTGAAACATTAAAGAATATAGTAAATTATTTTGGTGGGAATTTATTTAAAGATGAAAGCAGTAATTCATATTTTAAAATTATTAATAATGGAACAAGTTTTGATATTTGTATTGGGAATGATATTAAGAAAGAAGATGAGTCAATTACTATTTTAACTGCTCTTGGTATTCCATTCTTTGATGGTGATAAATTAACAGATGATTTTATGATTAATATATCGGATAATGGATTAATTCAAGCATTAAAAAAATATGGAATATCTTATGATAAAATACTTTTGTTTGCAAGAGGATTTTTAATGCCAGAAAATTTATATGATAAAAGTATGGTTGAAAATACGACTAATGATGGTAAATTTGATTGTATTGAGATGGCTAAAGATTTTGGTACTGGTTATATGAAAGTATTAACTCGTGGTGAAGATCTGGGTAAATGGCATTAATAGTAGGGGGAGTATAATAAATGAAAAAACAAAAAAACAATATGGATTTATTTATTATAGATGCTGATAATTTAATTGGAAATATAAGATGTTTTGATATAGATGAAAGAAAATTTGAAATTCTAAAAGGAACAAAAGACTTTACTCAAAATTTGTATAGTAAATTAGAAGAATATAGAAATATTAGAAATTTAGATGATGTTGGTATAATGGTTACAACATCAAAAGGGCTTCAACATTTTATATTTTATCAGCTTCTATTAAATAAATTAAACAATAATTTAAATATTAAATTTGCATATGGGGTTTGTAATGTTGACGAATATAATCCGAATAAAGTAGAATATGTATTGCAAAAACCATTTTGTGAAAACGATTATGTAAGATATGAAACATCTAAAGTAGATATGCCAGAATACTGGCCACCAGCAATTATAGCATACGAAAGAATTAAATCATACAATATGAGTATAGCTGAATATTTAAATTTATTGTATGAGAAAAATGGATTAAATAATATTATATATATCACTTCTGATAATAGATGTCGTGATTTACATTTAATTTATAAATCATGGTTTGATCGTGATAATGTATACGAAATTAATTTGAAGGATGTCAATTCATTTAAAGATGCAATTCCATATAATAGAGATTTAGTATTAAAACAAATGAATAAATTAAATAAATATTTTAAAGATGGTAATGAAGATTTTAAAACTATAGAAAGAAATTATAAGGGTGTTGGTGCACTTTTTGGTGGCTATAATAATAAGTTTGATTTTTATGAAGGTGATGAGTTAGTAGCATCTGTAAATCCATCTAAAGTAAAAAAGAAACAATTATAATTGGTAGGGTGAAATTATGAATAGTAATGAATTAGAACAATTAAAAGAAGGATATAAAAAATTAATAGATAATAGAGATGAGTTAAATAATTTAATGTCATTAAAAAAAGAGTTAGATAATAATGATATTGTTAAAACATATTTATCTGTTTTAGAGAAAATAGAAGAATTTGAAGATGAGTCTATTATTAATGCAAATGATAAAGCTCTTATGGATAAAGTTATTGAGAGAATGAATATTAAAACAAGTAATGGTATTTATGTATATTTTGGAACTTATTATGAAGTTGGTAATGATTGTTATATTACTAATTATCATGATCCTAACGCTCATTATAGTAAATATGTAGATATCGAAAAGCATCATTCATATGCTGGTATAGAAGTACCAATTAACGAACGTGAAGAATTTGAAAAAAATAATAATATAATAATGTCGAAAACTCTCGGATCACGTAAAGATTTGTATGATTATGTAAGGGATATATTTTTTGAAACTTGCATAATTGAAAATCAAGAGAAAGCTGTTGAAAAAGTACTTAAGATAAGAGATAATAAGTAGCAATATATAAAGAGTAGAATTAATAGAAAGAAGGTTACTATGAAGGATAAGAAAACTTGGTTAGATGCTAAAACAAGAGTATTTATTGAAGATGTTGCAGATGGCCAAATTAAACTTTATGAGGAAAAAACAGGAAAAAAATATAATCCAAAAGATATAAATAGTTGTATCGATTTTGTAAACTTTGTAGGTGGCAAAGTAGTTTATGTAAAAGATTTATATATTAACTATAATATAAAAGAAATGTTAATATCAGAAGAAAATAATCAATTTACAATTGTTTTAGATAAAGAATATGTAGAAGATAATGCTAGAATACCAGAAAGGGATTTAAAACAAACGATTTTTAGAATGGTATGGTTTTGGTATAAAGAAAATTTGAGAAAGGATTGGAATGTAGAATCTAACAAAATTCTATATCCTAAACAAAGTGAAGTAAATGTTAATGAATTAGTAGATTTTATTGAAAAAAATAAGTTTATAAAAGAAGAAAATAGTGTTAAAAAGTATTATAAAATAAAAAATTAATACAAAAGGTAGAGAGTGTTGTAAAATAGTGGAGAATATAGGTGTTTATGAATAATAAAAACTACTTAAAAGGTATATTAGAATTTATCAAAAATTCTATGTATAATGAATCTAAAAACATATATTTATTAAAAGAAATGCCTGAGATGGTATTATATAGAGTTCATGGCGTGAGTTTTGATACTAAAGATGAACTTGAAAACTATTGTAATGATAATAATATTGAAATAAGTAAAAGTTCTATGCTGGCATATTATCGTAATTTTGCTTCAAGACATGATGTTATAAGAGATTATAAAGAAGGAGAAATTGGAGTATTTTATTCAGTATGTGATTGTGATGGCTACGATTGTGGTGCATATAATCATTCTAGAATTATATATTCTAGAGAGTTAACTTGGAAGTATCATCAAGGTCATATAAGAGAGCTTTACAATATATTTAGAGATAAAGGCGTTGTATTTGAAAATGACATTTATGCTAAAATTGATGATAGAAACAGAAAGATTATGAAAGAGTTTGATAAAGTTTGGTATAAGAAAAGATAATAACATATATTAAGGAGGATGTACGGTATGGATAATAAGGAGAGTATTTTAAATAAAATTAATATACTTGTTGATAAATATAATAATGCAAGTGGAAATGATAAAATAAAAATAGTGAGTGATAAAGTAATAGATACTGAAAATATATATATATGTTTATATGATGATGATAAAGTTGGATTATTTAAAAAGACGAATTATAGAAATGAAATTGTTCCTAATTACAATTACCTAGATATATATTGTGGAGTAGATACTAATAATGTTGCTATATATCTTTCTACAATTTTAACTTCACGTGAAAAATGGTGTAATAATGGAGAAAAAATTCAAGTAGATGGTAAAGATTATTTTGCAACTTGTAAAATAAATTCGGCATATAATTTAGAAAGCTTTAAATTAATGATGTATCATGAAGGAATAATAAATGATAGTAATATAAATATGATACTTTCTAGTGAAATGCCAGAAATGATTAATTATGCTTATTCCTACTTTAATGTTAGTAGGGAACAAAAAGCGTTTAAAGAAAGAAGAATAGAAAGGGCTCATAGGAATCAAATAGGACTAATGAAGAGTAAAAGAGAAATAGCGTATTATAAAAAAGAACTAGAAGATTATAAAAAAGAACTAGAACGTTATAAAGGACAAATAAAAGATTATGAACAAGTAGTGGGAGTAGTAGATAAAGTGTTTTATAGATAGAAATAATTTATTTGTTGGTTTTAAACAAATTATTTGAACTATAAATAATGAAAGGAGTAGGCAATTGGTATAATAAAAATTGTTAAATACCTATTGAAATGATGAAATGAAAAAGAATATAACAAGGGAAGAATATGAAAATGCTCTTGTGCGAATTGATTTTATTTACAGAGAAAAAGAATTATTAGAATGTATGAGTAGAAATAAGATTTATAATGCTCATATAGATTTACCAGGAACTTTTGGTGAATTATTAATTAATATTATTCGTGAGAATAAGAATATAAATAATTTAATTAATGAGTTAGAAAATAGTTTTTTACAGTCATTTAAAAAAGACAAAAAATTATATATATCTTTAAAAAATAAACTTAATGAATTTAATGAAATTTTACTTAATTATAATTCAAATAGGTTTCCTAAAGCTGAAGATAATTTAGTAGTTGCTGATTTGATGCAGTATGAATCATTTAAAAAAATATCTCATGAATTATTTGAATTATTAAAAAGGAAACAAGGAAATAGTAGTTTATATGGTTATGTTATATCACTAGATGAAGAATTGCAGAAAATGTTAACTATAAAAAATAAGTATGAAAATTATAATAAAAATTGCAAGTAAAAAATTACCAGTATAATTAATAGTATTATCTTGGTAATTTTTATTTTTCAGATTTTACATTTTGTTTGAAATATTTAATTAACTATTTTTATAATTTTTTAAAAATAAAAAGTTTATTTACTGTCGATACAAAATTAAAACTTGTTTTTTTAATTACCATGATATATAATTACTTTAGTTGAGAAACTTATAGATAGATATAAAAAATTATTCAATATTATAATAATAACATAATTATTATTATGTGGAAGGAGCGCTTATGCAAAGATTAAAAGAAATAAAAGAAAATATTACTAGGAAGAGAAAACTTAATTATCAGGATTTAAATGATATTTTAAAAATAGGTAAAAAAATATTAGGAATATTTTTAATATTAATTATAGTTTTATCTATTTACATTTGTGTTAGAGTATGTAAAGAACTTAGTGTATTTAATATACTGGTTAATATATTAAAGATATTAACTCCACTTTTTATTGGTATTGTAATTGCTTGGCTTTTAAATCCAATTGTTAATTATTTAGAAAAAAAGAAAGTAAGAAGAATAATTGGTGTATCACTTTCTTATGTAGTATTGCTTGCAGTTATATTTCTTATACTAAATAGTATTATTCCTCTTGCTTATAATCAAATATCTGACTTATCGCAGTTAGTTCCTAAGATAATATCTAATATTGAGTCTATTATTGATAAGGTGCTTGATCATTTTAATAACATAGATGCAATTAATGTATCTGAGTTAAAGGATAAGATTATTGATGCAGCTGAGGGGTATGCTAACGGGATTTATAATAACTTGCCTAATCATATAGTAGGTGTTGTAAGAGGGTTTATATCAGGCGCGGGAACTTTTTTAATAGGGTTGATTATTGGTTTCTTCTTATTACTTGGATTTAACAATGTCGGAGATTCTTTAATGATATTTGTGCCAAGCAAGTTTCAGAAATCTACTAAAGAGATAACTGGTAAAATTGCAAAAGCATTAAGAGGGTATGTAAATGGTGCACTTTTTGATGCGACAATTATATTTATTGCATGTTCTATTGCCTTTGCTTTAATAGGTTTAAAGTCTCCAATACTATTCGCACTATTCTGTGCTTTAATGAACGTAATACCTTATGCTGGGCCTTATATAGGTGGATTTCCTGCTATTCTTGTTGCATTTTCACAAGGTATGGGAGTTGGTATTGGTGTAACATTATCAATAGTTATTATTCAAGCATTAGAAGGTAATATAATGTCACCAATTGTAATGAGTAAGACTACTAAACTTCATCCAGTAACAATTATCGTAGGGCTCTTAATATTTGGACACTTTTTTGGTATAGTAGGTATGCTTTTATCTACTCCTATAATTAGTGTAGGTAAAGTAATAATAGAGTTTATTGATTCTAAAATTCATATTTTTAATAATAATGAAAAGAAAATATTGGAGGAAGAATGAAAATATTTGTAATTGGTGGTAAAGCAAGACAAGGAAAAGATACATTTTGTTCGATGATTAGATCGTATTATAAAAGTAAAAATATAAAGAGTATAAATTTACAATTTTCATCATACATAAAAGAATATGCTAAAAAAATAGCTAATTGGGATGGTGATGAGACTGATAAGCCTCGTTATTTACTTCAAGAAATCGGGGTTAAGATATTACGCGAAAAAATAGATCCATTATTTTTAGTAAAAAGAATGGTTAATGATATTAAAGTATATAGTAATTATTTTGATGTTATAACTATTTCGGATGCTAGAGCCATAGATGAGGTTGAAACCATTAAAAATAGTTTTGAAAATGTAATAACTATAAGAATAACAAGACCTAATTTTGATAATGGACTTTCTGAAAGTGAAAAGAATGATTTTACAGAAACTAATTTAGATAATTACCATAATTTTGATTATGAGATTATAAATGATGGTACTATAGATGATTTAAAAGAAAAATTTAATGAATTAATGAAGGTGATAAAATGAATTTAAAAGATGCATATATAGATTTTTTTGTGAGTAAAGGACATGTTCAGATACCATCTAGTCCTGTTGTACCGGAAAATGATCCATCGGTATTGTTTAATACAGCTGGTATGCAACCGTTAATACCTTATTTAAAAGGTGAAAAACATCCTTTAGGAACTAGACTATGTGATTATCAAAAATGTATTCGTACTAATGATTTAGATGAGGTTGGAGATAAAACTCATCATACATTTTTTGAAATGCTAGGTAACTGGAGTTTAGGTGATTATTTTAAAGAGGAAAGTATTACTTGGAGTTTTGAATTTTTAACAGAAGTCTTAAAAATACCAAGTGAAAAACTTGCTGTTACTGTATTTAGAGGAAACGATTTAGTTTCTGCAGATAGTTTTTCTGCAAGTTTATGGGAAAAGCTTGGTATAACAAAAGGCCATATAGCTTATATGGATGAGAATAATAACTGGTGGCCAAATATGGAATTAACAGGACCATGTGGACCTGATACAGAAATATTTTACTATAGACACGATGGAGATATTCCTGATATATTTGATCCAGAAGATGAAAATTGGGTAGAAATATGGAATAATGTATTTATGCAATATATGCATAATCCTGATAATACATTTGATAGTCTTCCTTTTAAGAATGTAGATACAGGTATGGGTGTCGAAAGAACGCAAGCAGTACTAGAGGGAAAAGATGATAATTATCTATCTAGTATTTGGATTGATGTAATTAAGAAAATTGAAGAAGTATCAAATAAAAAGTATGAAGGTAATGAGACTAGCATGCGTATTATAGCAGATCATATTAGAACCGCTGTATTTATATCTGCAGATTATGCTTCAATTAAACCAAGTAATACTGATCAAGGATATATTTTAAGAAGATTAATTAGAAGAGCAATAAGACATGCTAAAAAACTAGAAATAGATATTAATAGTGATTTTGAATGTGCTATTGCTAATGTTATTATTGATAAATATAAGAAATATTACAAAGAATTAGAAGATAATAAGACTGTTGTATTAAATGTATTAAAAGAGGAAAAAATTAAATTTAATAGAACATTAGAAAAAGGTCTTAGAGAATTTGAAAAGGCAATAAGAAATATTGAAGGAAATAAGATAGATGCAAATGTTGCATTTAGATTATATGATACATATGGTTTCCCAATTGAGCTTACAGTTGAACTTGCAAATGATAATAATCTTACTGTTGATGTTGATGGGTTTAATGAAAAATTTAAAAAGCATCAAGAATTATCTAGAACTGCATCAGCAGGAAAGTTTAAAGGTGGACTTGCATCAAATGGAGAGATTGAAACTAAATATCATACTGCAACACACTTACTTAATGCTGCATTAAAAGTTGTGGTATCACCTGATTGTCATCAAAAAGGTTCTAATATTACATCTGAAAGAATGCGTTTTGACTTTTCATGTGATCATAAATTAACTGTAGAAGAAAAAGAAAAAGTAGAAGCATTAGTAAATGAATGGATTAGTGAGGGTCTTGAGGTAACCAAAGAAGAAATGCCAAAGCAAAAAGCAGTTGAAATAGGAGCAGAACATGAATTTATAGATAAATATCCAGATATTGTTAATGTATATAAAATTGGAGATGTTTCTATGGAAATTTGTGGTGGACCGCACGTTAAAAATACAAATGAATTAGGTCATTTTAAAATAAAAAAAGAAGAAGCTAGCAGTGCTGGTGTTAGAAGAATAAAAGCTATTTTAGAATAATTAAGTCAAGTATTACTTGATTTTTTTATCAATTTTATTTATTTTATTTTTGAAATATGGTATAGTTTTTATAGGAGATGATTTTATGAGTAAAAATTTTAAAAGATTAGTTGCATATATGCTTGATATGTTTTTAGTAACAGCAATCGTTTTTGCTTTAACTAATATTAAACAAATTAATTTTCAATTAACAAAACATGATAAAGCATCAAAAGAGTATAGTGAAATTGTAAAAAAATATGAAAAAGAAGAAGCTAAATTTAACAAAATAAAAAAACAATATGATAAAGACAAAATTAAAAAAAGTGAATATAAAAAAGCTAAAGAGAAATTAGATAATTATAAAAAAGAATACGCTAAGGATATACAAAAATATAATTATAAATTATCTAAGACTTCTACTTTTGCAACCATAATGTCTATGTGTGTTGTAATATTGTATTTTGGTATTTTACAATATTTTATGAATGGACAAACGCTTGGTAAAAAACTAATGAAAATTAGAGTAGTAAAAAATAAAGAAGGTAAATTAAATATTCTTAATTTTATTTTAAGATGCATAATATTAAATGGAATAATTGCTAATATATTATTAGTTACATTTGTATATATATTTAATGCTGGTGATTTTTATAACGCAAGTTATATTGTTAGTAATGCTCAGTCAATAGTAGAATTTATTATTTTAATTATGATATTTATGACAAAAGATAATAGAGGTTTACATGATTATATAGCATCTACTAAGGTTGTTGAATTAGATGCATTAGGCAATATAATTGAAAATAATGAAGAAGTAGAGAAAAAAGATGATGAGGCTGGATTAAATAGTAAAAAAATAGAGAAAACTATTAGTAAAGAAGAGAAAATAATAGAAGCTGAAATAGAAGAAGTTAAAGATAAAAAAGAAAAGAAAACTAATAATAAAAAGAATACTACAAATAAGAAAAAGACAACTAATAATAAAAATAAAAAGAATAAGAAAGAGGAATTATAATGTATTATTACTATTTTTCACATTATGGATTAATACTTCTTGCACTTGCTATTTCATTAATAGCTCAAGGACTTATTAGTATTAATTATAGTAAGTATAAAAGAATAAAAAATAAAAAGGGAATAACTGGAGCTGAGGTGGCTCGAGAGATTTTATCGAAAAATGGTCTTGATCATGTATATGTTGTTGAAACAGGTGGACATTTAACTGATCATTATGACCCAAGAAGAAAGACAGTTAGACTATCTAGTGAAATTTATAATGGAGTAAGTATTGCAGCTATTGCTGTTGCGTCCCATGAATGTGGGCATGCTTTGCAGGATAAGAATAATTATGCATTTTTACGTATAAGATCTATGCTTATTCCTTTAGTTAATTTTTCTTCATACGCAGGATATTTAGCTGTTTTAATTGGAATAATATTTGCTTATACCAATTTATTATGGATAGGAATAATATTAGAATGTGTAATTTTGTTATTTCAAATAATAACACTACCTGTTGAGTTTAATGCATCAAGCAGGGCGTTAAAGAAAATAAAAGAGTATAATATAGTAGATAATGATGAGGTAAGAGGTGCAAGAAAAATGTTAACAGCTGCTGCTATGACATATGTTGCATCAGTACTATCTGCTATACTTCAAATATTAAGACTAGTACTAATTGCACGTGATAGAGATTAAACTTTGCTTTTGCAAAGTTTTTTTATGTTTTTATGACTTTATTTATTTAGATATTTTTGATATAATTATCATGATAGTAGGTGGTTGTATGAATAAAAGAAATATGATATATGTTTTATTTATATTTATTACATTATTTAGTTTTAATAAAATAGTTAAAGCAGACTATAAGGCAACAGTATTAATTACTGATGGGACTAAGTGTGAATTAAAATCTACATCCACAGGAAAATGTTTTTATAGTAATACTAATTTTAATTCATATGTACCAGGGGTTGTATGGCTTGATACTGGAGATATTGTAACAGTTATAGAAGGAGAAAAATATCCATCATCTGATAAATCACGCTGTGATACTGAATATGTAAAAGTAAATTATTCATTTCAAAATAATCCATCTAAAGTATATACTGGATATTTCTGTAATAGCAATCTTAAAAGAGATGGATATGTAGAAGAATCTTATAAAGAAGAATTTAGAAATGCTGGATTTCCAGAAAGTTATTTTTCAAAGTTATCAATTTTAAAACAAGCACATCCTAAATGGACTTTTAAAGCAATAAATACTGATATAGATTTCAATTATGCAGTAAGTCGTGAAAATGTACTTGGTAATAGTTTAATAGAAGTTGTTGATGGATATAATAATGTTGGTTATTTAAATACTTGGAGTGGATCTTATAATTATTATAACGATACATTTAAAGCATTTGATGGTAGTACTTGGTATCAAGCAAATGATAAAACCATTGCTTATTATATGGATCCAAGAAATTTTTTAATAGATATGTATATCTTTCAATTTGAGGCATTATCTTATGAGAAAGATTTACAAAAATTAGAAGTTGTTCAAAGGTTACTAAATGGAGATTATTTAAATAATTACTCATCTTCGTTTATAACAGCAGCCGAAGAATCAAATGTAAGTCCTGTATATCTTGCTTCTTTATCAAAACAAGAAGTTGGAGGAAGAAGCTATGCAACAACTGCTGTGAGCGGTAAAGCATTTACATATAATGGTAATAGTTATTCTGGTATTTATAATCCTTATAATATAGGTGCTACTAGTGGTTCTAACCCAGTTTATAATGGCCTTTATTGGGCAACGGGTAGTGGATATACTCAAAGTTCATATGATAGACCATGGAATAGTATGGATAAAGCAATTCGTGGTGGAGCTAAATGGATTGGAAAGAATTATATTAATATAGGGCAGAATACAATTTATTTTAAAAAATGGGATGTTGTAGGTAATGATGGATATTTCTCTCATCAATATCAGACTAATATTCAAGCACCAATGCTAGAAGGTAATTCCGTTTATAAATCATATAACGATTCTAATATACTTAATTCAGAGTTTGTATTTTATATACCTGTATATAAAAATATGCCTGATGAAACTAGCTTACCTAATACAGGAAATCCTAATAATTATTTAAAATCATTAAGTATTAATGGAGATAATATTACTTCGTTTGATGGGGGAGTAACTAATTATAATTACTATGTAAAAAGCAATATTGATAGTATAACTATTTCAGCATCTTTGGTTAATAACAGTGCAAAAGTAAGTGGTACAGGATATGTTAGCTTAACTAGTGATAATACTAAAGTAAATATTAAAGTAACAGCTCAAAATGGAGATGAGAGGGTATATACAATTAATGTTATTAGAGAGCCTAAAGAAGATATAAAAGACGATAATAAGCTAAGTGTTATGGATGCACTTAATAATGCTAATATAAAAAATAATGCGTTATATTTAATGGGCTTTAGCATTAATTCTAATGTATCTCAAATCAGGAATAAGTTAGATAGTAGTATTTTAGTTACTATAAAAGATAATAATGGTAATACTATTACAGATGGCATAATTAAAACAGGATATAGTGTTACTATAAAAACAAATAGTGAAGAAAAAACATTAAAAACTATTTTATATGGCGATGTTAATGGAGACGGAAAAATTACTGCTGTAGATTATGCTAAAGTAAAGAATTATGTATTAGGTAGTATTAGTTTAAACGATGAACAAATTGAAGCATCTGATGTAAATCATAGTAAAAGTGTAACAGCAGCAGATTATGGTAAATTAAAAAATGTTGTACTTTCAAGGTCAACAATAGAACAATAGGTGATTAAATGAAAAAAATATTATTATTTATAACTATATTCTTATCTTGTATGTGTTTTAAAATGCATATTTTTGCAGCATCAATGAGTGTTAGTGCAAGTGCTACTACAGTTAATGTTCAAGATAGAATAACTATTTCGGTTAATTTAAATAGTATTGAAGGTAAATTTAAAGTTAGCTCTAGTGATACATCTGTAGTTGATGGAGCCTTACAAACAGATTGGGTTGAAAATGGATATTTTACTGCTAGTTTTACAGCTAAAAAAGCAGGAACTGCAGTAATAACAGTAACACCAATTTCAGCAACTACGATGGATCCTGGTAATGAACAAGATTATACAACTAGTAAATCAATTACTATAAAAGTAGTTGAACCTACAAGAAATAATAATCAATCAAATAATAATGGTAATTCTAATAAAAAAAATAATCAATCATATGATTATAAAAATGAAGTAGTAGATATTAATAAGGAAAATAGTTCTGATAACTATTTATCTAGTTTAAGTGTCGAAGGATATAATATTGAATTTGATAAAGAAAAATTAGAATATAGTCTTGATGTTGATGAAGATACAACGAGTGTTAATATAAATGCTACTGCAAGTAGTGATAAAGCAAATGTAATAGGTGCAGGTAATATTAAACTTACTGATGGAATTAACAATATAAAAATAACAGTTATTGCTGAAAATGGCAATGAAAGAGTTTATACATTACTTATTAATGTAAAAGATATTGATCCAATTAAAGTTAAAGTTGGAAAAAAAGAATATACGGTTGTTAAAAAAGTAGAACAATTAACTGCACCTGATAATTTTACGCCAATAGAAGCAGATATTGATTCTAAAAAAGTTCCAGCTCTTTATAACGACATAACAGGATATATATTAGTAGGATTAAAAGATTCTAAAGGAAATATAAGACTATATGTATATAATCCTAATACTAAGTCATATTCCATTTATAATGAGATTACATTTAATAGTATTAAATTATATTATACAACGCCCAAAAATGTTCCTAATGGTTTTAAAAAGGTAAAAATAGATATAAATGGAACAAAGGTTAATGCATATAAAACAAAGAAAAAAAGTGATTTTTACTTAGTATATGGAATGAATGTTAATAATGGAGATATTGGGTTTTATAGATATGATTCTAAGGATAAAACATTACAAAGATATGAAACAAAAGACTTAGAAAATCTATCTATATTGAATAACAAATATATAATAACAGTAGTAATACTTTCAACAGCTATTTTAATGCTTATGTTATTTATGCTTGTATTAATAACTAAAATAAAAAGATTACACCAAAATTAATGGTTGTAATCTTTTTTTTAAATACTAATTATTCCAAGAACTAAAGTTAAGTTAAATAGTATAAATGCTATAAATACTAAATAATTTATTATTGAAAAGAATGTAGATACTTTTTTACTTGTAACTGCAGAGATACAAAATAGCATAATCATAACTAGAATTATAATACCACCAATTAAAATATATAATTGATTTTGTTGAACATTAGTAAACAAAATAGAATATATATAATAAGCAAGAGAAATAATGATTAAAAGATCCATAAATATTAAATTACCAATTCTAAATTTCTTTTTTTCTTCTTTAATATTCTCATCTACATTATTCAGCATAGACAATTTTATTTCATTAGTTAAATCAAGTAATTTTTGTGTTTTACTTAAATTTTTTAAATCTTCATCTTCTTCTATAGTATTATTTTCTATTTCTTCTTTTATCTCTTTTTTTGCCTTTTTTTCTAATTTTTTTTCTTCTTTTAGTATTTTTTTCTTTTTCTTTTTATCTACTTCATCATCAATATTTAATAATTCTTTTAATTCTTGAGTTTCTTCTTTCTTTCTTTCTCTTCTTTTTAATTCTGATCTTGACATTAAATCTGTAAATGATCCTGTTTTATCTAAGTCATCGTCTTTTATATCAGAAAGGTCAATATATCTTTCTTTACTTTTCATAGCCACCTCTTTACTACTTATTCTAATACTAGTTTTTTATTGTTATCAAAGATAGATGTATCTTCTTTATTAAGTATACCATAAATTAAATCATTATTTATATAATTTTTTAAATTTTTTAAATTTTCTAAAGATATTTTATCTTCATCAAGTAATTTATTTATATAATCAGATATTATTGTACTATCAATTCTTAATTTATCTAATTCAGTAGCTATTTTGGTTTCATTTTTTATTGTATTATTATATTTAATGTAATTTATAAGATTAGGTATTATAAATTTTTTGCCTGTAATGTGATCGGTTATTTCTCTTCCAATAAAGAAACCTATATTTATTCCTGCTATTATACCAATTTTGGGATTATCAGTAATTAGCTTAAGTATTAAGTATGATACAGAAAAAGAAAATGTATATAAGCCTGCATTAACTAAAGATTTTTTTAAAGAGTCTTTAATATTATATATACAAATATCTTTATTATCATTAAGTGTACTTATATTTTTTCCAATATAAATAATTAAATCCTCAATACTATCAAAGACTATTTGTTTATCTTCACTAACCATTTTATTAAATTCATCTATAGTATATATATTTCCATTCAAATCCATAATTAAAGCAATTTTTGGCTCTATAATTTCATTGTTTTTTAGATATACATCTGTTGTAAGTCCGATATAAAAGTTATTTTTTTTCTTATTTAGTATTATTATACTTCCGTTTGGATCATTAACTATAACATCTTTAGTAAGTTTTAATTTATTTTTTGTCTTTTCTTGATACCATTTTAATCTATATTGTTTTGATTTAATATATTCATCTGATAAATTAAAATTATTTAAAATATCATCAATTATATATTTTTTGTTATAGCACGCTTTTTTTAAAGTTATTAAAAATAAAGCTGTATTTTTAAATATATAGTGAGTATCATATCCTTTATTACTTAATATAGCTTTACTAACCGGTAATAAATTATAATCATCTAAAGTTGTATTGGTTGCTAGAACATCGTATATAACAGGTTTTAATTCTTCTTTTATATTGTCAGTTATTATATTAGTATTATTTTTAACATTTAAATTATAATTATCTAATTTTAGTGATTTTATAATATTATTAATACTTTTATCTAATGTATTAGAAATATCTTCATATTTAAACTTTATTTTATATATATTATTAATTTCATTTAATACCTCATCTATTAATATATCTTTTAAAATAGATATATTTATATATATCTTATCATGTATAATGTCAAGTATATTAGGTTTATTAATGTCTTCTATTTCATATATAAAACTATAAAACATGTTATCATTTTCTACATCACCATATTTATATTCATACATTTTTTTATATTCGTTATAAAATTCTTTTTTATTCATAATCCCCTCCAAAATATATGATGTATTTTACCACAAAAACATTATTATGACAAATAAAACTCATTTATTTTGTACAAGAAATTAAATTATGGTATAATGTTGTTGGTGGTATTTGTGAATAGTGAGTTATATTCGATTTTAATAATGATTATTATTCCAATGATTTTTGTAGGATTATTTATACCAATTATAAAAAAAATAGCATTTCATATTAATGCTTTAGATATTCCAAATGAAAGGAAAATTCATAAAAAACCAATGCCACGTCTTGGTGGACTCGGAATATTTTCAGGATTTTTAATAGGGTATATGTTATTTGGAAATCATACTTATTTAATGAATTCTATTCTTATTGGAAGCTTTGTACTTCTTATTGTAGGAATGATTGATGATATAAACTCTATTAAAGCAAGATATAAATTATTAGGTCAAATAGTAGCTAGTTTGATTGTTGTACTATATGGGGGATTATTATTAAAAGATGTAAGCTTTTTTGGTTTCTATTTAGATTTTGGAATATTTTCCTATCCAATTACAATTTTATTTATTTTAGGATGTATTAACTGTATGAATTTAATTGATGGTATGGACGGACTTGCTGGAGGAATTTCATCAATATTCTTTTTAACAATTGGAATAATTGCAGTAATAAAAGGACAATTTGCACTTGCAACAGCCCTTACATTTATAATGTTTGGATCAACATTAGGATTTTTATTCCATAATTTTTATCCAGCAAAAATATTTATGGGAGATTCTGGATCAATGTTTTTAGGTTTAATGATTGCAGTAATTACATTATTAGGTTTTAAAAGTACAATGATGAGTGCGATAATAATTCCATTTTTTATACTTGCAGTTCCTATATTTGATACAGTATTCGCAATAATAAGAAGAAAATTAAAGGGTGAGAGCTTTGCAACTCCAGATAAAAGTCATATACATCATCAACTTTTAAAAAGGAATTTTTCACAGAGACAAACTGTTATTACAATATATATAGTTACATTTCTATTTTCAATTGCTTCTATAATTTATTCTTTAATAGATCAAAAAGTTGGAATGATTATATATGGTGTATTAATGATTATATTTATTGTATTAGTTTTTAAAACTGATGTAATATTTGAAAGAAGTGTGAGAAATAAAAGACAGTAAACTTTACTATAAATGAAAGATATGTTAAAATTTATTTAGGAGGATTTATGAAAGGTATTATATTAGCAGGGGGTTCAGGAACAAGATTATACCCCATTACTAAGGCTATTAGTAAACAATTAGTTCCAGTATATGATAAGCCGATGATTTATTATCCACTTTCTGTATTAATGCAAGCAGGAATTAGGGATATATTAATTATTACTACTAAGGAAGATCAACCTAGTTTTAAAAGATTGCTTGAAGATGGTAAAAAACTAGGAGTCAATTTATCTTATGTTATTCAACCTTCTCCAGATGGACTTGCTCAAGCATTTTTACTTGGTCGTGATTTTATAGGAGATGATGATTGTGCAATGATTTTAGGAGATAATATTTTCTATGGAAATGAATTTGAAAAATTATTAAATGAAGCAATTGATAATGCCAAAAATGGTAAGGCTACTATTTTTGGATATCAAGTAAAAGATCCAGAAAGATTTGGAATTATGGAAATTGATGAATCAGAATCAGGTACATATGTTGTAAGTGTTGAAGAAAAACCAGAACAACCTAAATCTGATTATGCAATTACAGGGCTTTATTTTTATCCTAAAGGCGTAAGTGATGAGGCTGCACTAGTAAGGCCATCTGCTCGTGGTGAGTTAGAAATAACAAGCTTAAATGCTCAATATCTAGCACAAGGGAAACTTAAAGCGTGTTTGCTTGGCGATGGATATACGTGGTTTGATACAGGGACATTTGATAGTTTAATTGATGCAGCAAACATGATTCGCTCTATTGAAAAGAACAAAGATAAAATTATCTGTTGTCCTGAGGCTATTGCATATAAAAATAAGTGGTTATCAAAAGAGCAATTAAGTGAAAGTGCGAAAGTTATGAAAAAGAATAAATATGGGCAGTTTTTACATAAATTAGTAGAGAAGAGGAAATAAAATGAAAATTATTGAAACAGAGCTTAAAGATTGTTATATTATTGAACCAAATAGATTTGGTGATGATAGAGGATATTTTTCACCATACTTTATTCAAAGTGATTATGATGAAAATAATATTAAATTTGAACGAGTAGTACAGGCTAATCGTTCTAAAAGCTCAAAAGGAGTTGTTAGAGGATTACACTTCCAAAAAGATCCTAAATGTCAAGCTAAAATTGTTGAAGTTATAAACGGTAAAGCAATTGATGTTGTTGTAGATATAAGAGTAGGTTCTCCTACATATGGTAAATATACAAGTGTATTATTAACACCAGATAATAATCGTCAATTATTTGTACCACGTGGATTTGCTCACGGATTTATAAGTTTAGAGGATAATACTATTTTTCAATATTTAATTGATAATGATTATGCTCCAGATAAAGAGGCAGGAATTTTATGGAATGATCCTGAATTAAATATTCCATGGGATGATATGTTTAAAGAATATGGTATTGATAAACCATTATTATCAGAAAAAGATCAAAAACATTTAGTATTATCAAAGAGTCCAAAATATTTTACATATAAGGAGAGAAATTAATGAAATATTTAGTAACAGGTTATAAAGGGCAATTAGGATATGATGTTGTGCGTGAACTAAAAAATAGAAATGTATCTGATAGTGATATATATCCTATGGATATTAATGATATGGATATTACTAATAGAGATCAAGTAATGGCTAAAGTAAATGAAATAAAACCAGATGTTATTTTTCATAATGCTGCATGGACTAATGTAGATGGTGCAGAAGATATGCAAGAAGCATGTGAGAAAGTAAATTATTTAGGAGCTAAAAACATGGCTGATGCAGCCAAGATGGTAGGTGCTAAAATAGTATATATTAGTACTGATTACGTATTTGATGGAACTAAAGATGGAATGTATGAAATCGATGATAAGCCAAATCCACTTAGTGTTTATGGTAAAACTAAATACCAAGGTGAGGAAGCTGTAAGAGATTATGAAAAGCATTTTATAGTTAGAATTTCATGGGTATTTGGAATAAATGGTAAAAACTTTATTCGTACAATGCTAAAATTATCTGAATCAAGAGATGAATTAAATGTAGTAGCAGATCAAGTAGGATCTCCTACATATACTGTTGATCTTGCTAAATTATTAGTTGATATGGTTAGTACAGAAAAGTATGGTACATATCATGCTAATAATGAAGGATTCTGTAGTTGGGCAGAATTTGCTAAATATATTTTCGAAAGCAGTAATATAAATATGAAAGTAAATCCAATTCCAACAAAAGATTATCCACAAAAAGCAACTCGTCCACTTAATTCAAAATTAAGTAAAAAATCTTTAGATGATGCAGGATTTAATAGACTTCCTAATTGGATGGATGCAGTTAATCGTTATAAAGAAGAATTAATTAATGAAGATAGTATAGAAGCTAAAATATTAATTAAACATAGAAAGGGAGAATAATATGAAGTTTTTAGTAACTGGTGGAGCAGGATTTATTGGAAGTAACTATATGCATTATGTAGTTAATAAATATCCTGAAGATTATTTTGTTTGTTTAGATGCATTAACTTATGCGGGTAATTATAATAATATTAAAGATTTAGAAAATAAAGAGAATTATAAATTTGTTCATGGCGATATTACTGATAAAGATTTTGTTGAAAAACTATTTGATGAAGAACAATTTGATATAGTAATCAATTTTGCCGCAGAATCACACGTTGATAATTCTATTAAAAATCCTAGATTGTTTTTAATGACAAACATTATAGGAACACAAACTTTAATGGATGCAGCAAGACGTCATAATATTAAAAGATATCATCAAGTTTCTACTGATGAGGTGTATGGAGATCTTCCTTTAGATAGACCTGATTTATTATTTACTGAAGATACACCACTTCATACATCAAGCCCATACTCATCTTCTAAAGCAAGTGCAGACCTGCTTGTTATGGCATATCATAGAACTTATGGTCTTCCTGTAACTATTTCTCGTTGTTCAAATAACTATGGACCTTATCAATTCCCTGAAAAATTAATTCCAGTGGTAATTAGCAAGGCTTTAAATGATGAAAAAATTCCAGTATATGGTAAGGGTGAGAATGTACGTGATTGGATTCATGTAATTGATCATAATATTGGTGTAGATTTAATAGTTAGAAATGGTAAAGTAGGAGAGGTTTACAATCTTGGAGGACATTCAGAAAGAACTAATTTAGAGGTTGTAAAGACTATTTTAAAACAACTTGGTAAAAGTGAAGATTTAATTGAATATGTAACAGATAGACCAGGTCATGATTTAAGATATGCAATTGATTCTACTAAAGTAGAGAAAGAACTTAATTGGGATAGAACATATACATTTGAAAGTGGTATTAAAGAAACTATAGATTGGTATGTTAATAACCAAGATTGGATTAATAATATTAAATCTGGTGAATATAAGAATGCTTATAAAGATTAAGCTTCTTTTTTTACATTTATTTACATTTATTAAATTAAATAAGAAAAATATAGTTTTTAATTATTAAAAATTATGATATTATTAAATAGTAATAATAAATACGAGTAATCGTATTTTTATATTTAAAATAATACTATTTACACATTTAATAAAATATGATAATCTATTAATGGCTTAAAAAAATATAGAGTGGAGTTGTTAGTTGTGAATAAGAAAAATAAAAGAAAAGTGAATTATAGAAGAACTTTTTTTCCAAAGATACCTACATATAATAATATAATGTATTATAATTCACTTGTTAAATTATTGCTTGCTGTGATTTTAATATTTATAATATTTATAAGTTATCATTTTGTGACATTTAATCATCATAAAACAAAAATAAAAACTGTTACAAAATATAAAGATAAAATTGCCGAAAATATTGTATTTCTTGGAGATTCTATAACTCATAGATATGATTTAAATAAATATTTTCCTGACAACAATGTAGTAAATAGTGGTGTGGATAGCAATGTATGTTCTGATATATTATCTGATATGTATGGTAGAATATACAAATATAATCCTTCTAAAATATTTATTTTGATTGGCACAAATAACTTAATAACTGATGACAGTGATGACAAAATATTATCTGATATAAAGCAAATAATAAATGAAATACATGAAAAACTTCCATTTGCCGGTATATATGTAGAATCAATTTATCCTGTTAATAAAGATATAGATGATTATATGGTTAATATTAGGGATAACGAAAGAATTAAAAATATTAATAAAGAAATAGAAAAATATATAAAAGATATAAAATATGCAGAATACATTAATGTATATGATTTATTGATTAAAGATGATAAACTTAATCCAGATTATTCAGATGATGGATTACATGTGAATGACAAAGGATATGAAATTATTACTGAATTATTAAAAAAATATATTTAGTTTTTTTAATATTAAAGTAATTGGACAGTGGTTATAGTATAAAGTTAGTTGAATAGAAAATATAATTTATATAAAAAATTTACAAAATTATATTAATTTTTATTTCATGTTTTCTTTTTTCGATGTTTTCTTTTTTGAAAATAATCTCTTTTATTTTATAGAATTATATGATAAAATAATACATGTAATGGTAGCATGGGGGATTTATGAGTAAAGAGAGACAATCAAATTTTGAATTAATGAGAATTATTTCAATTATTTTTATAATTCTTTGTCATACGATAGGGCATGGAAATGTTTTTAATAATTGTCAAAATCCAAGTTTAAGAATATTATTAGATATTATTTTTTTTATAATTATAGTTCATGTTAATTCCTTTTTAATATTAACAGGATATTTTCAAAGTAATAGCACTTTTAAAAGGAAAAAAGCATTTAAACTTATATTTCAATCTGTTACATATTCTTTTGTTATATTTACTATAGCTGTAATATTAGGATTAGTAAAAAATCATAACATTGTTATGTTTATTGAAAATGCATTGCCATCATCAGTAGCAGATTATTGGTTTATTTCATGTTATCTTATAGTTTATATTTTTAGTGATTATTTAAATATTTTTATTAATAGAATCTCAAAAGATGAATATAAAAAATTTTTATTAGTTGCTTTTTTAGTACTTTCTGTACTTCCTTATATAACGGGATTAAAATTTCTAAATAATGATGGTTTTAATTTTTTTCATTTTATTTTTCTATATTTTATTGGAGCATATTTAAGAAAGTATCCATTAAAGGAAATGTATTATTTTAAAAATTTGAGTGAAAAAAAATATAGAATTGTTATGTTTCTATTGTTCTTTTTACTAGCTTTTTTCAATTTTTCTATTACTGAGTTTTCCTTTAAAATAAATGGATTAAATAGTGTATATTCTTTTTTTGCCAATAGATTTATAAATGTAAGATTAGCATATTCAAACCCAATTATAATATTGCAATCAGTATGCTTTTTTGAATTCTTTAGGACTCTAAAATTTAAAAATAAAATAATTAATTTATTATCAACCACTGTTTTTGGTATATATTTGTTTCATGATAACAATATTGTTAGAAAGTACATATATAAGTTTTTGAAAATAGATAATGGATATTTTTATTCTTATAAAATGGTGTATAGGATATTTGTTGGTGTTATAATAATATTTACTACTGGTTTTATAATTGAATTTACAAGATCTCAATTAGTTAACTTGGTAAGTAAATTAATTAAAAAGAAAAGAAAGGATGCTGATGTATGAAAAATAAAAAAATTGTATATTTTATTGCTTTTGTTCTATTGTTTTCTTTTTATTTGGTAAAAGTTAAATGTTTTGATGAAGAATTAGATACTGTAATTAATAATGAAGGTGATGAGACTTACAATGAATATATTACGCAAGTACAAGAAGAAAATTTGATTAACTCAAAATATTCTACTGAATCATTAGATGATTATTCAATTTCTTATGAGTCTCATATTCAAAATGTAGGTTGGCAGGCGACAGTTGCCATGAATCAAATTTCTGGGGTAATAGACAGTAACTTTGGTATTGAAGCGATAAAAATTAGATTAAATAATGCTACTGAAAACGATTGTATTGAATATAAAGTATATATAAAAGGTGAAGATGCTAATTTAGAATGGGTAAAAAATGGACAAATGTCTGGTACAGAAGGCCAAGGAAAGCAGATAGAAGCTTTTAGTATAAAATTATCTGGTACAATTGCAAGTGAATATGATATTTATTATCGTTCATACGTTGAAAATATTGGTTGGTTGGATTGGGCCAAAAATGGTGCTTTATCTGGAAATAATGGTTATGATTTAAAAATAATAGCTTTTCAAGCACAACTTGTAAAAAAAAATCAAGAAACCATTTTTGATGAAGATAGACCTTTTTTAAAACAAAGTTTGTCGTATGAATCACACGTTCAAAATATAGGATGGCAGGATAAAGTAAAATCAAATGATATTTCAGGAACAACAGGAATGGGATTACGCGTTGAAGGAATAAAATTATATTTAACCGATGACATTTATAATTCAGATATAGAGTATCAAGCACATATTCAAAATATAGGCTGGGAATCTATATGGCATAAAAATGGAGACACATCAGGCACAGTTGGTCAAGCAAAACAACTTGAAGCAATAAGAATAAGATTAAATGGAAGATTAGCAGAACAATATGATATATATTATCGAGTTCACGTGCAGAATATAGGATGGCTAGGATGGGCAAAAAATGGTGAATCTGCTGGCACTCAGGGATATGCTTATAGAATAGAGGCATATCAAGTTAAATTAGTGAAAAAAGGTAATGATGCTCCTTCTTCAAATATCGATGCATTTAAAATGGATTATTTGTACTATCAGTCTCATGTACAAAACATTGGATGGCAAAATAGGGTTAAAGCAGATGATATTTCAGGAACGACAGGAATGGGATTGCGTGTTGAAGGAATAAAATTATATTTAAATAATGGTTTGCCAACTGGCAATATAGAGTATCAAACACATATTCAAAATATAGGTTGGGAATCCGCTTGGCATAAAAATGGTGAAACATCAGGAACAATTGGCCAAGCAAAACAAATAGAAGCAATAAGAATAAAGTTAACCGGAGATATAGCAGAGCAATATGATATATATTATCGAGTTCATGTGCAAAATATAGGATGGCTAGGATGGGCAAAAAATGGTGAATCTGCCGGTACTCAAGGATATTCTTATAGAATAGAAGCTTATCAAGTAAAAATGATTAAGAAAGGTGAAAATGGTCCGACTTCAACTGTTGATGCATTTAGGACTGGATGGATAAATCAAGATGGAAAAAAATATTATACATTTCCAGATGGAACTGTGGCAACTGGTAATCAGGTAATTGATGGGGTTAGATATATTTTTGACTCTCAGGGGGCACTTAAATATTCTGATGTAAAGGTATATGTAGATATTTCTTCACATCAAGGAAACATTGATTTTGATTCATTATATAATTCTGGTCAAATTGATGGAGTTATACTAAGAATAGGATATTGGACTTCTGAAGATGCTTATTTTGAGTATTACATTAAAGAGATTAAACGTTTGAATATTCCGTATACAGTATATTTATATAGTTATGCTCACAATAGTTCTGAAGCTCTTGAAGAAGCTAAAAATATGTTGAGTTTATACACTAAATATAAATTAAAACCTGCAATGAGTGTATATTATGATCTTGAAGGCTATAATACTACTGTAGATAATTCGGATGATATTACAAAAGATGCTTATCAAGAAATTGCTGAAACATTTATTGGATATTTGGATAATAACGGCATTAGAACTAGAATTTATAGTTATTACTGGTTCGCTCTTAATAGATTTAATGATAAAACTAGATCTTATTTGGATTGGATTGCTCAGTATTCTAGTGAAAATTCATATCCATATTCTTGGAGAGGCTGGCAATATTCTGATAATGCATCAGTTCCTGGAATAAATACAGGTGTTGATATGAGTATATTTTTATATTGATAGTATATAAATAATAAAACAAGGAATATTTTTTGTTCCTTGTTTTATTAAAAACTTTTTTTTTAACTATATTTATGATACAATTTATATAGCTATGTTGTTAAAATCAGGAGGTTTATATGAAAAAATTAGTTAGTGTTATAATACCTTCATATAATCATGATAAATATATAAATGAGTGTATTATGAGTGTGTTAAATCAAACCTATAAAAATATTGAAGTTTACGTTATGGATGATTGTTCAACTGATAATAGTGTTAACGTATTAAAAAAAATTAAGGACTATAGGTTGAAAGTTTTATATTCTAAAAAGAATAAGGGAACTGTTAGAACTATAAATGAGCTTATGAAAAAATGTAATGGTGAATATATTGCTATAATAGGATCTGATGATATTTGGGAAACAGATAAAATAGAAAAGCAGGTTAAAGTTTTAGAAAATAATAAAAAGATAGGTGCAGTATTTTCATCTGCAGAAATAATTGATGAAAATAATAGAATTTATACTGATGATGATGCTTTTAATCATGAAATATTCAGAAACGAAAATATGAAAAGTTCGAAAAGAATGAGGTTGTTTTTTGAAATAGGTAATCATTTATGTCATTCTAGTTCATTAATAAGAAAAAGTGTAATTAATAAAATTGGTGACTATGATATTACATATAGACAATTACATGATTATGATTATTGGGTAAGATTGATAAACGAATATGATATCTATATAATCAATGAAAAGTTATTAAAATATCGAAGATTTAAAAAAAGTAAAAAAAATTTAAGTAATAATACTTGCGAGAGTATGATTAGAGTTGTGAATGAGAATAATTCAATTATTGGTTGGATGATAAAAAACATAAAGGACAAATTGTTTATAGAAGCTTTTAATGATTTATTTGTAAATAAGAATAGTAGTACTACTGAAGAATTAATTTGTGAAAAATATTTTTTATTAATGAAGTATGAGTTTATGGGAGTAGTGAATATGCAACTTGCTTTATCACTTGTATATGAATATCACGATAAGGATAAGCTTTTTAAAATATTTGAAAAAAAATATAATTATTATCTTAAAGATTTTTATAAAGATAGTGGAAAAACATATGACGTTTTTAATTATAACATTATAAATGATTGCAATTCTGCTGTTGGAAAAGCAATTAATTGTAGTAATGAGATTATTGAAAAACAATCAAATATTATAAATTTTTATAGTGATAAAATCAATATATTAGAAACTAATTTAAATATGTTAAAAAAATCTTTATCTTGGAAAATTACAAAACCATTGAGGAAGATAAAAGGATTGATAAAAAAATGAAAAAAATTAAAAAATATAATTATAAATATCATTTAGATAAGTATGGGAAATTAATTGCACTCGAAGAAAATAAAGAGATACCATTTAATATTAAAAGAGTATATTATATATATGAAGTTGAACCTGAAGTAAGAAGAGGATTCCATTCTCATAAAAAATTAGAACAAGTTTTAATATGTGTACATGGAAGCGTGAAAATTTTATTGAAAACGCCGAATGAAGAAAAGATTATAATTTTAGATAATCCAAGTCAAGGACTTTTACATTGGTACTGATATTTGGAGAGAGATGTATGACTTTGAAGATGATGCTGTATTAATGGTGCTTGCTAGTGATTATTATGATGAAAACGATTATATAAGAAATTATAATGATTATGAAAAGTACTATAAAAAAAAGGAGAAAAAACATGAAAGTGCCATTTTCAACATTTAACTATTTACATAGTGATTTAAAAGAAGAGATAATGAAAAAAATTGAAGAAATATACGATTCTGGATGGTATATACAAGGTAATGAGGTTAAAACTTTTGAGAAAAACTTTGCAAAATATATTGGTTGTGAATATTGCATTGGTGTAGGCAATGGCCTTGATGCAATAAAAATAGCCTTACTTTCATTAAATATAGGACCTGGTGATGAAGTAATCGTGCCTTCCAATACTTTTATTGCAACAGTTTTAGCAATATCGCAAGTAGGAGCTAAACCAATTTTAGTTGATCCAGATATTGATACTTATAATATTTCACCTGAAAATATAAATAAAAGTATTACAAAGAAAACAAAAGCTATTATTGTTGTACATTTATATGGTCAAAGTGCAGATATGGATGATATTCTAGAAATAGCTAAAAAGAATAATTTATATTTGATTGAAGATTGCGCTCAAGCACATGGAGCTATTTATAAGGATAAGAAAGTTGGAAGCTTTGGCGATATATCTTGCTTTAGCTTTTATCCAGGGAAAAATTTAGGTGCACTGGGAGATGCTGGAGCTGTTTTAACTAATAACATAGAATATGCAAATAGAATTAGAGCGTTATCAAATTATGGTTCAAATATAAAATATCATCATATTTACAAAGGTGTTAATTCTCGGTTGGATGAAATTCAAGCTGGAATTTTAAATATTAAACTAAAACATATCGATGAAATGATCAGTAAAAGAAATGAAATAGCTAATAAATATTTGCTTAGAATTAGTAACAAAAAAATTATTTTACCAAAATTAAAAAAAGACAGAAATCATGTGTGGCATATTTTTGCAATCAGAACAAAAGAAAGAAATGATTTTCAAAATTATTTAAAGGAAAAAGGTATTGAAACTGTTATTCATTATCCTATTTCAATAGCTAAACAAGATGCATACAAAAATGATGCTTTAAATGATCTACCATTTGCTGAATTAATATCCAAAGAAGAATTAAGCTTACCTTTATATTATGGCATGAGTAATAAAGATATTAGTTATGTTATTGATGTAATAAATAAATATTAGGGGACTATGAGATTAAGAGAATTAAAAGAAAAAGATGTATCGGGAATGTATTTATGGATGCATTATGAAGAAACAAAAGATATATTTGAAAAAGATTTTAGCAAATATACGAAAGAAGACATTTTAAATTTTATAAAGAAGCAAGAAGTAAATGATGTTAATTATGCGTGCGTGGATGATAACGATAATTATTTAGGTACTATTAGTTTAAAAAATATAGATAAAAAGAACTTAAATGCAGAATTGGCCATTTCGTTTATTCAAGATGCTCAAGGAACTGGTGCTGCTCATTTTGCTATGAATGAAATATTGAAATTTGCATTTACTAAGTTAAAATTAAAAAAAATATATTTGAATGTATTATCTACTAATGAAAGAGCAATAAAGTTCTACGAAAAAAATGGTTTTATTCAAGAAGGATGTTTTAAAAATCATATTAAAAAAGGAAATAAATATATTGATTTATTGTGGTATGCAATAATATCTGATTAAAAAGGAAATAAGGTGTTTATATGTTTAAATTTAAAAAAAACAATAAAAAAATTAATGTAATTTTTTTATGCCAGTATAAACAAGGTTATAACAAATTTGTTGATGTTGTAAAAAGGATGCAAAATGATATAATGTTTAATGTAAAAGTATTAGCAATACCAGAAGATATAAATAAATTTCCAAGAAACGAAGATTATATTTTTTGGTGTTCTAAATTTGGTGATATTACTATTAATGCAATTGCAAATAATAAATGGTATGATTTAAAAAAAGAAAAGCCAGATTATATATTTATTCAAAGACCATATGATAATTACTTGCCACAAGAATATCATATTTCATCATTAAAACAGTATTCTAAGATTTGTTATATTCCTTATGCTTTTGAACTTATGAATTTAAGAAACGTTGCTATGCCTGACTTTTTTGTGAAAAGTATCGATATGTTTTTTTGTACTCAAAATGAAGAATATAATTATTGTAAAACAATTATAAAAAATGCAAACGATGGGATACAAAGATATGTATATGATATAGGTTATCCATCATTATATAATATTGTAAAAAAAGCAAAAGAATACAATTCTGCTTTTAGTAAAATAGATAAAAAAAATAACTTTAATGTAATATGGACCCCAAGATGGACGATTGATGATAAATTATTTAAAACAAGTTTTTTTGAATATAAGGACAAAATTATAAAATACGTAAAAAAGCAAAAAAATATTAACTTTATTTTTAGGCCACATCCATTAGCGTTTGAAAACTTTATTAAGGAAAAATTGATGACGAAGATGCAAGTGAAAAATTACCTTGATCAATTTAAAAATTCTAACATGTATTACGATAATTCTAGTGAATATTACTATACATTTGCAGAATCAGATGTTTTGATTACCGACTTTTCGTCAATAATAATTGAATATTTTATATTTAATAAACCAATTATATATTGTTATTCTAAAAATGAAAATGAAACTGATTTTATGAAAAATTTAAAGGAATGTTTTTATTGTGTTGAGAATTGGGATGAACTAAAAAATATTTTAGAAAAATTGAAATCTGGAAATGATCCATTAAAGAAAAAAAGAGAAAATGTTCTTAAAGAGATTCTAAAAAAATATGAAGAAGATGTTTCTTTAAACATAATTTGTAAAATAAAAGAGAATTTTCTAAAATAGTTATCAACTTGACTGTATAAATAGCTGATGATATAATTAGATAGGTGATTTTTTAATGTTAAAAGGAAATGTTATACAAGTAAAAAACATGTCAAAAAACTTCAATATTTATTTTGACAAAGCCAATACGCTAAAAGAAAAAATAATGTTTTGGAATAGAAATAGAAAAGAAGTTAGAAATGTTTTAAAGGATATAAATATAAATATAAAAAAAGGAGAAACTGTTGCACTTATTGGGACAAACGGAAGCGGAAAATCAACTTTGCTTAAGTTGATGACTAAAATTTATTATCCTTCTAAAGGCAGTGTAGAAACAAAAGGAAAACTTACATCACTATTGGAGTTAGGTGCAGGATTTCATCCGGATTTTTCAGGTAGAGAGAATATTTATTTTAATGCTTCTATTTTCGGTTTATCAAAAAAGGAAATAGATAAAAGAATTGATAAAATTATAGAATTTTCTGAATTATCGGAATTTATAGATAATCCTGTTAGGACATATTCTTCGGGAATGTATATGCGTCTTGCTTTTTCTATTGCAATTAATGTTGATGCGGACATTTTACTTATTGATGAAATACTTGCTGTAGGTGATCAGCATTTTCAAGAAAAATGTTATGATAAACTTATGGAGTTGAAAGAGGATAATACGACAATAGTAATGGTTTCACATAGCTTAGATTCTGTAAAAAAATTATGTGATAGAGCAATTTGGATTTATGACGGTATTGTTAAGATGGATGGAAATTGTAATGAAGTAATAGAAGAATATTTGAAAGTTTGTAGGTAGGTGTTGTATGAGTCATTTTAAAGAAATATTTAAATATTCAGAATTTTTGAAATCAAATGTCAAGAAAGATATTAGAGGAAAGTATAAAGGTTCTTTTTTAGGAGTGCTTTGGTCCTTTATTAATCCTTTATTGTCTGTTGTTGTTTATGCTATTGTATTTCATTATATTATGCGATTTAATATAGAACATTATCTAATTTATCTAATAGCCGGAATTATTCCTTGGACTTTTTTTACAACATCGATTAATAGTGGAATGAATTCAATCCTTTTTAATGCAAATATCATAAAGAAAGTGTATTTTCCACGTGAAATATTGCCTATATCGAGTGTAACAAGTGGACTTGTAAACTTTTTAATATCATGTATAATAATTTTATTATTTGCTATATTTAGTGGAGTAGGAGTAGGAGTTTCTTTATTATTTTTGCCACTTGTTGTTATTATTCAATATATTTTTACTTTGGGAGTTGTTTTTATATTAAGTGCAATTGAAATTTATGTTAAAGATATAGAACATATAGTAAATTTTATAATTAGTATGTTATTTTATGTTACACCAATACTATATACACCCGATTTAGTACCTACTAAAATGAGATTCATTTTAAAGTTAAATCCATTATCATATATTATTGAAGCATATCATGATATATTTTATTATAAGCAAATTCCAAATATGTATAATTTAGGAATAATATTTGGAATAAGTTTAATTATTTTTATTGTAGGTTACAACATTTTTAGAAAATTACAAAAAGGATTTGCAGAGGAGGTATAGTTTGAAAAAGTGTGATATAATTATTCCAATATATAATGCCTATGAAAGTTTAGTAGAATGTGTTAATTCAGTCATAAATTCAACGGATTTAAATAAACATAGTTTAATTTTGATAAATGATAAAAGTACTGATTATAGAATTAATGAATTTTTAGAAGAAATAAAAAATGATTATAAATTAAAAAAATTAAATATTGAAACACTCGAAAATGAAGAAAATTTAGGCTTTGTTAGAACAGTGAATAAAGGTATGAAAAAATCAAAAAATGATGTTCTTTTATTAAATAGCGATACTGTAGTATCTGATAACTGGTTAGATAAAATAGTAAATTGTGCTTATAGTGCAGATGATATTGCAACAGTGACTCCTTTTTCAAACAATGCAACTTTAGTATCTATTCCTAACTGCTTAGAAAGAAATGAAATTGATAATATTGATATCAAAGAGTATAATAGTACATTAGAAAAGATATGTGGTAAAAATTATTATGAACTTCCTACAGGTCATGGATTTTGTTTGTTTATAAAAAGAATAGCGCTAGATACGGTTGGATTTTTTGATGATCAGTCTTTTGATAAAGGCTATGGCGAAGAAAATGATTTTTGTTATCGATGTTTGGATTATGGCTTTAGACATTTATTATGTGCAAATACAATTGTTTATCACAAGGAAAGTCAGTCTTTTAAAAATAAAAAAAATGATGTTTTAGAGGCTCATTTAAAAATATTAAAAGAAAGATATCCCGTTTACTGTGAAAGAACTGAAATATGGCTTAGAGAATTACCAATAAAAAATGTGGCAAATAGGATATATTATGCTTTAAATTTTAATAATAAAAAGCCCAACGTTTTAGTTTTAATTCATGATTGGATGACAAAAACTGGTGGGACAACTTTGCATCTAAAGGACCTAGTAAAAGGTTTAAACGATAAATACAATTTTGTTATCTTATCGGTTGATTATTCTAATGAAATTTATAATCTAACTACTATTGTTAATAATCAAGAAAAAAATATCCATTTAAAAAATATTTTTAAATATAGTGATTTTTGTTTTTATAATGAAGAATATAATTTGATGATTGAAGAAATTATAGATGATTTTAAAATTGATACAATTCATATACACCATATGAAAGACCATTATTTTAATATTGTTGATATTGCAGAAAAAAAGAAAATAAAAACTATTATTACTTTACATGATTTTTATTGTCTATGCCCAACAATAAATATGCTAGAGTGTGGGAAAAAGTGCTGCATTGATAATGAAGAAAAAAAGTGTGGAGAGTGCTTAAAATTATTAAAAAATATGGACAATAATAATATTAAAATATGGCAGATTAGATGGCATGATTTCTTAAAAAAATTTGATACAATTATTACACCATCGAATGATGCTAAAAATCATATTTTAAAATATTTTAAAGATTTAAATATTTCAGTTATTGAGCATGGAGTTGATTTTAAAAAATCTAAATATAAACCAGTCATAAAAGATAAAATTAACGTCGCAATGATAGGTGTATTATGTAATCATAAAGGTGCAAATATATTTGAGGCATTAATAAAACAAAAAAATGATAAAATTAAGTTTCATTCATTTGGATATAGTGAGTTGCCATCTTTAACAAAAAATAAAAAAAATTATTTATATCATGGATTATACAAAAGAGAAAATTTGCCTACTTTATTAAAAGATAATAAAATTGATTTAATATGCTTTTTTCAAAAATGGCCAGAAACATATTCTTATACTGTAAACGAAGCAATTGCAGCGGGCATTCCGATTTTAAGTTTTGATATTGGTGCTGGTGCAGAACGTATAAAGAAATATAAATTTGGCTGGGTTGTAGATATGAATTTAAATGCTAATGCTATAATTAGTAAAATATTAGATATTTATGATGATAAAAAAGATTATAATGACAAAATCGTTCAAATTGACAAATATAAAATGAAAAGTATTTCAGATATGTGTGCAGAGTATAATGCACTATATGATACTATGCATAATAAAAAGGAATATTCTTTTAAAAATTTAAATAAATATATATATCAAAGTGAAAGTGAATTAGAAAAATTGCAAAACATACTTAATTCTACAAAATGGAAATTAATTAATAAAATAAAATTTCCTAAATCCTTGGTAATTATAGTTAGAAAAATATTGAAAAAAAGGTGATTTTTATGAAGTTTGCAGGAGTAGTTGTTTTATATAATCCTTCCAAAAAGATAAATGATAACATTCAATCATACATTAAAGGAATTGAAAAATTATATATTGTTGATAACAGTTCAAAAGATAATTCTGAAATAATTTGCAGGCATAATAAAATTGAATATATACCTAATTTTGATAATTTAGGTATAGCAACTGCTTTAAATATTGGTGCAAAAAGAGCGATTGAAGACAAGTTTGATTATTTGCTTACTATGGATCAAGATAGTAAATTTAATAATAATGACATATTAAAGTTAACTAATATGATAAAAAAGTATTATGATAATAGAGATTTGATAGAACAATTTGGGAATGATTTATCTAAAATAGGATTATTTACTCCACTTCATGTTATAAATAATGATAAAAAAATATTGGGAGAACCAAATGAAAAATACGATTCACCTCTGAATGTGATGACATCAGGTAATATTATTAATTTAGATATTTATCAAAAAATTGGTGGCTTTAGGGATGACTTTTTTATAGATTGTGTAGATTTTGACTATTGTATGAAAATGAGAAAGTTAGGATACAATTTGATTAGAAATAATGATATTATATTAAATCATGAATTGGGGAATTATGTTACAAAAAAATTTTTTGGTAAAACATATAGTACATTTGAGCACAATCATATAAGAAGATATTATATAATTAGAAATAGACACTATTTATGTAAAATGTATTGGAATGATTTTAATGAATACTGTAGGTTAGAAAAAAAATGTTCATTGAAAGAGTTGAAACTTGTATGGCTTTGTGAAAAACATAAAATAAAAAAAAGCTGGTATATGTTAAAGGGATATATTGATTATAAAAAAGGAAAGAAAGGTAAAATTTGAATAAAAAATCAAGTTTTATTGATTTATGATTATTTTTTTGATTCCAATCTTATTTTATCTTATAAAAAGGAAAATAAAATTGTACAGAGTAAAAAACTTACAGGTAAATAAACTATTTGTATTACTTTGTACTTTTTTTGGATTATTCTCATCAGTTTTAATTCCACTTTATCAAGTTCCAGATGAATATACTCACATAAATATGATATATAGTGAAAGAAATTTAAATATAACTTTTAAATCAGTGAATAGTAATTATAATGGAGTTGCTGGAATTATTGGTAATAAAAGAATTAAAGTAAATAGGAAGGAATATTTTGATTTTTCTAAAAGGATTAATAATTATCAAATATTTAGTATCCCAAATATATTCATTATAAGGCATTTTCCACAGTATTTTGGAATGATTATAGGAGAATTATTTCATTTTCCAACTTTTTTTTATATTACATTTTGTGAGTTATTAGCTTTACTTTTTTACATTATTTTTTGTAATATAGCATTAAAACTTTTTCCAATAAAAAAGTTTTTGTTCTTGCTAATTATATTGTTGCCAATTTGTGTTCAACAAATGTCGTCATTTTCTTATGATTGTATATTGAATAGTATGTGTTTTTTATTTATTTCTTATATTTTTTATTTGAAATATAATAATATAAGAATTAATTTATCAGATGTTATAATAATGCTTTTATTGCTAATTATTATTGGACTATGCAAGATACCATATGTTTTGCTTGGTGGTTTAATTTTTATATTAGATGATGTGAAAAAATTTTCAAGTAAATATATATTTGTTAAAAAAAACATTTTATTAATTGTTTTAATATTTTTAATTTTTATATGTTTATTACCATATTTATCTTTTTTAAGAATAATTGCAGCATCTATGTTAAATTATAAAAAAACATTTTTTTTAATAGTAGAAACATTCGTTATGTATTTTAAAGAATATTATTCTTCTACTACATATATATTAGGATGGTTTGATTTAAGATTAACTCCTGTTTTAGGGGTGGGAATTGGTTTAATGATAATTTTTTATTTAATAACAAATTATCAGAAGGAAAATAAAAATGAATATGAAAATTTTAATATTGAAGATAAATTAATTGTTTATTTAGTGATAATTGTATTGATATTTTCTATTTTTTTATCAATGATAGAGTGGATGGGTTTTGCAGATAAATTGAATGATTTTAATTCATATTCGTTAATAGCTTACAAAAGATATATAAGCTCACTTCGTTATATTGGTGGTGTACAAGGAAGATATTTTATTCCAATCATTCCACTTTTCATAGTTTTATTTAAAAGTAGAAAATATGTAAATAGTTTTATTTATTATGCAATAACATTATCATATTATATTTTTTATTTTATTATATTTATTTATTCCGTATTGAATAGATACTGGATTTAATAATAAATTATTGTAGGATTGACTAAAAAACATCAAAAATGATATAATAGATTTGTATTGAGTTTAATAATGAGGTGTTGAAATGAAAAGCAAAAAAAATATTTTTGGAATAATACTTTTTATTGTAAGTGAGATATTAATTTTAATTTTAGAAAAAAAAGTTTTTTTTGGGTATTTTCCATACGATAGAGTATTTTTACTAACAATTCTTAATATTTTTATTTGCATTCATTTTTTTGTTGACTTAAAGAAATTTTATGATTTATTGTATAAAAAAAGATATATTATTGGATTAATAATTTTACTATTTTGTACTTTTAGAGGTTATAACGGTTCATCTCTTTCTATATGGAATGACATTGTACAACCAAAATATAGAGTATCAAGTGGAAATGTAGTTTTAGGTGAAATTAGGGATATTAGAGGAGATGAGTATGCAGTTGGATTACCAACTACATTTTCACAGAAGTATAATCATTTTAGTTCTAAAAGTAATATATTAATGGGAAGAAAAGAAAAAGTAATACTTTATCCATACTTACCTAGCTGGCATGTTTCAATATTAGGTAATTTAGTTAATATTGGTTACTTATTTTTACCTCTTGAAAATGCATATTCATTTTTTTGGTTTTCAAAGATATTTTTAATATTTTTTGCAACATTTGAAATGTTTATGATAATTACAAACGAACATAGAAAATATTCATTCTTGGGAGCAATTCTTATAACACTTAGTGGCGCAAATTGTTGGTGGTCTAATATGACTATATTGGGAATTGGTGCACTTGCAGTTGTAATACTAAAAAAATTTTTTGATTCAAATTCTATAAAGAAGCGTTTGCTATTATCAATAATAATGGGAATAATAGGTGCTAATTACATATTTTTGCTTTATCCAGCATGGCAGATACCATTTGGATATGTTTATTTTATTCTTTTTCTTTGGATAATAAAAACTAATAGAGAAAAGCTAAGGTGGAATATGCTTTTATATTGTGTGATTGTGCTTATAATAATTGGGTTCATTTTTATTCCTACTATTATTGACTCTAGACAAGTATATGAAATGGTTAGCTCAACTGTATATCCTGGCTCGAGGTTATCACTAGGTGGACATGATTTTGATAAATTATTCTCATATTTTATTAATCCAGTTTTTTCTATAAAAAAATTTCAAAATCCTTGCGAATATGCAAATTTTATGAGCTTATATCCAATTCCACTAGTTATTTCATTTTATTTAATAGCAAAGAATATTTTTAAAAAGAAAAAAAATGATTTTCTTTTGATTTCATTATCTTGCCTGGGTTTACTATTATCTGTTTGGAATTTTATAGAGCTTCCAAAAATCATAGTAAAGATTACTTTTCTTTATATGTCAACCGAAAATAGGTGCCAATTGGCAGTAGGATATATATGTATTATCCTAATTATTATGATAATTTCAAAATATAATAATAATAATAAAATAAAACCTTTTGCATGTATTTTAAAAATTTTATTTTCAGCAATTTTTACGGCAACAATGTTGAATTATTATAATTCAGTATTTGATGATTATTTGAGTTTTAAAGTATTGACAGTTTTATTTGTAATTTTTACTTCAATAATTTCTTTATTTCTTGTTAACAATAAGAAAACTAATAGCTATTTAATAATATTGTTGATTTTTATATCAATCTTTACAGGACTTTTTGTGAATCCACTTTCAAAAGGAATTGGAGTATTTTATGAAAAACCTGTTTCATCGGAAATTAAAAAAATACTAAAAAATGATAAAAATGCAAGATGGATTGTTATCAATTCTAACTATATGCTTCCAAATTATTTTGTTGCCAATGGTGCATCAACAATAAATTCAACAAATTTTTATCCTAACATGGATTTATGGAAGAAATTTGATAAAGGTGGAGAAAATGATTTTGTGTATAATAGGTATGCTCATGTTAAAATTGATTTGACAGAGGATAAAACATCTTTTGAATTGCTTTATACTGATTCGTTTGTGCTTCATTTGAATATAGATGATATTAGTAAAATAAAAGCTAGATATATTGTTTCATCTGAAAAAATAAGCGATGTATTTTTGAATAAAATAAAATGTATATATAAAAAAGATGGTATATACATTTATAAAGTAAAATGATTGTATATTTATCTTAATTAATAAATTTTAGAGGTGTATATAATGAAAATTCTATTAATAGTTCCTTCATATAATGAAGAAAAAAATGTTCTTAATAATTATAATAAAATTTTAAAGTATAGTAAAAATTGCAAATATTCAGTAGACGCAATCATAATTGATGATGGTTCAATTGATGAAACTAAAAGTATTTGTATTCAGAATAAGATTCCTCATATATCATTAATTAACAATTTAGGAATTGGTGGCGCTGTTCAAACGGGATATAAATATGCATATGAAAATGATTATGATATTGCAATACAATTTGACGGTGATGGGCAGCACGATGTTAATTATATTGAAAAGATAATTAATCCTATTATAGAAAAAAAATGTGATATGACAATTGGTTCAAGATTTATTGATAAGAATTCTAGTGAATTTAAGTCTAGCTTTTTTCGCAGAATTGGAATTAATATAATATCATTTTTTATAAAATTAAAAACTGGTTTTAAAATATATGATACAACAAGTGGATTTAGAGCGGTAAATAAGGAAATAATAAAAGAATTTGCACTCGATTATCCAAGTGAATATCCTGAACCTATATCGAGTGTCAGCATCATAAAAAAACATTTTAAAATTATGGAGATTCCTGTAAGTATGAACGAACGTAAAACAGGCACATCTAGTATAAAAAATTGGAAGAAAGCATATTATATGCTTAATGTTATTTTATCAATTGTTTTTACGAAATTTGGAGGTAAAAAATGAGTGCAAATTTAATTATTATTTCTACTATTTTTTCAATTTTTATAATAGTGTTTATTGTTTTATTGTTAAGAAAAAAAAGAATTAATATAAAATATTCATTGATATGGATTATATTGTTTACGATTTTGTTAATATCAATTTTGGTTCCTGGTTTTTTATCATTTACGACTAGTATTCTAGGATTTAAGACTTCATCAAATATGGTTATATCGATAATTATTGTTGTTTTGATAATAATATCTATTGCATTAACTGTTATTGTGTCTAGTCAGGACAAAAAAATTAGATTGTTGATACAGGAAGTATCAATGCTTAAGTCAAAAGGTGACAAAAAAAATGAATAGAATAGATGATGGGAAGAATACTGCAAAGGCAATTGTTTTTAATATAATAAGTATAACAATTTCTATAATTGTTTCTTTAATAACAACGGTATTAATTACCAAAGTAATTTCATTAAGTGATTTAGGTATTGCGACGAGTTTTATAACTTTAAAAAGTATTTTTACTATTATTTGCCTTTTATCTATTTACAGTTCTGTAAATAGAATGATGTTAGATGTTGATGGCGATGATTATCATTTCTTATCTTCGATTTATATTTTTTCATCATTAATTTGTATTACTATTTATATAATATATATAATTTTTCATAGATGGATCAATGTTTTAACAGGTTTTGATTTTAAAATAATGTCTTTAATGTTTTTCATGATTTTTTTAATAAATGGAGGAACATTGTTGGTATCGTATTGGACATTTAAAAACAAATACAAACTAAATTTCATTTATAGTATTTTATGTAATCCAATTTCTCAAGTATTGTCATTGATTTTTTCATATTTACTAGTTACTCATAAATATATAGGACGAATAATAGGCATAGATATCTTTAATATATTGTTTGGAATAATTTGTGGTATATATATATTATTTAAGGGACAATTTAAATATAGAAAGAAATATATAAAACAGTCATTAAAAATTTGTATTCCAATGATTCCTCATTTACTTGCTCAGCTTTTATTAACTAGTTGTGATTTGATAATGGTAAAAAATATTTCTGGGGCAGAAAAAGCAGGAATTTACGGAATGGCTTATACAATAGCAAATTTGCTATATGCAGTTTTAATTCAATTGTTTAATCCTTGGTCTCCATGGATTTATAGAAGATTGAAAAATAATGAAATTGATTCAATATATAATAATTCAAAAACAATGATGTCATTTTGCTTTATATTATGTATTGGTTTAATGTGTGTATGTCCAGAAGTGATAAAACTTTTGTTAGATGTAAAATATTATTCTGCAATTAATTTGATAGCACCAATATGTATAGGAATTTTCTTTCAAATAATGTACATTTTCTTTTATGATATTGAATATTTTTACAAGAAAACAAAACAAATTGCACTTTTTTCTGTAATTACAGCTGCATTAAATATTGTGCTAAATTATTTTTTTATAAAAAAATTCGGTTATAGTGCTGCTGCATATACTACTTTAATAAGTTATTTTATTTTACTTTTATTACATTATATTGGCATGAAAATTATTGAAAAAAGAAAGATTTACAATATAAAATATATGGTATTTTTATCACTTTTTCTGCTTCTATATTTGACATTAACAAAAATATTTCATAATAACTTAATTATTCGATATTTATTCTTTGTAATAAGCTTTTTTATAATGATATTTATAAATAGAAACATAATAAAAAGTATTATAGCAAAAATCACGAGTATTATAAATAAGAATCGAGGTGTAATAAATGATTAGTAAACACATAATAGGCAGATTAGGTAATCAAATGTTCCAATATGCTGCTGTTCGTGCTTTTCAAATTAAATATAGACCTAATGAAAAAATTCAATTAGATTTCAGTGAGGTATATAAAAGGGATGATGAAGACTACAAAGAAGAAATTACAAATTTTAACATTCAAAATATAAAAAAGGGTAGAATAAAATTGTCTATTAGGCAAAAAATTGTGATAAATTTATTAAATGGAATTAAAATATTTAATTTGATTTTTTACAAAAAAAAATATACAAAAAAGTTATATAGAATAGAAAAAAAAATACAAGATTTTTTAAACAAAAACGGCGTATATTCTTTTAGATTAGGCTATTATAATTTTAAAAATTGTAAATGTAAAAATGTTTGTTTTTATGGCACTTTTGAATCCCCTAAATATTTTGATGATATAAAAGAAATTTTGCAGGAAGAATTTACTCCTAAATATGGAATTATTGAAAAAAATAAAAAGATATATGAATTAATAAATAATACTGAGTCAGTTTGTGTAACTATTAGAAGAGGAGATTTTATTAGTAATGAAGATGTACGAAAAAATTTATATATTTGCACTCCGGAATATTTTTCAAACGGTATAAAACTAATGAAAAAACTAGTTCCAAACGCTAAATTCTTCGTTTTCTCAGATGATGTTCAATGGTGTAAAGAAAACATGAAATTTCCACAGGGGACTGTCTTTGAATCAGGAAATGATCCAGTATGGGAAAAGCTTAGAATGATGTATTCTTGCAAACATTTTATTATCTCAAATAGCACATTTAGTTGGTGGGCACAATATTTATCAAGGAATAAGAATAAAGTTGTAATTGCTCCTGATATTTGGACCAATGATTCATATAAAGAGTTTAATGAATTGCTTGATATATATGAGGATAATTGGAATTTAATTCATATAGAAAGGTAATTTAAAATGTGCGAAGTAAGTATAATAATTCCTGTATACAATTCTGAAAAATATATATCAAGATGTATAGATAGTATTTTAAACAATAGCTTTGATAATTACGAAATAATTCTTATGAATGACGGCTCTACAGATAATTCTAGAAAAATATGTGAAGGTTATTGTAATAAATATAGTAGTTTTGTTAGACTATATAACAAGAAAAATCAAGGTGTCGCAAAAACAAGAAATGAAGCTATTGGCTATGCAAGTGGTAAATATATAATGTTTATTGATAATGACGATTGGATAGACGAGGATTATATATTATCATATGTAAATGAAATGAAAAAGGGCAATTACGATGTGGTGTTTGGTGGTTATGAGCGTATTAATGAAAAAAATAAGATTTTAAATAGGGTTGCTTTGTCAAAAAAACATGATTTTTCTAAGTATAAAATTGTTGCGCCGTGGGCAAAAATGTATAAAAGGGATTTTTTGATTAAGCATAAAATTAAATTTTTAGACAGTAATATTGGCGAAGATATCTATTTTAATTTTCAAGTAATTAATGCAACAAAAAAAACTAGTATTATAAATAACACTGGTTATAAATGGTTTTACAATGAGACAAGCATTTCTAATACACTTCATAAAAAAATAAGTAAAAAGTTACAATTTAACTATTTACTTGATGAGCTGTATAAAATTAATACAACAAAAAAAGGGATTAATGAGTATTTCTTTTTAAAAACTATTACATGGTATATATTTTATATATTGAATGACAATGATTTCAATTCTGTTTTACAAGAAAAAAAGCATTATGATCGTTGGATTGAGAAAAAATTTCCAAATTATAAAAAAAATAGATATTTGAGACTTTTTGGACCACGTGGTGAAAATGCATTCACTGGTTTAGCTGTTTATATATTAATGAAAATTAGTTTTTTAAATCTAAATGTTTTATTTTTAAAATTAGTAAAAAAAAGGAGAAAATAATAATATATGAAAAAGGTGAGTATAATTATACCTGTATATAACGGAATGGATTTTTTAGATAAATGCTTAGATTCTGTATTAAATCAAACATATAAAAATATCGAAATAATATTATCTAACGATGGTTCAACCGATGGGTCTTTAAAGAAGATAAAGGAGTACTCAAAAAAATATGAAAATATTATTTTCGAGTCACATAAAAATGTTGGTTTGTCAGAGACAAGAAATTTAGCTTTAAAAAAAGCTACAGGAGACTATGTTACATATTTGGATGTTGATGATTTTCTAGACAATGATTTTATTGAAAAAATGTTAGAATGTAATGATAATTATGATATCATAATTGGAGGGTATCGAAGTATATATTCTACTGGAAAAATCAACTTTGAATATTTTACTAATAATACAGAGTGGAATAGGTATCGAAGAGTTACCGTATGGGCCCGATTGTACAAATTTAGTTTTCTAAAAAAAAATAAGATTGAATTTCCACATGATAGAATATATGGTGAAGATGTAGTATATACAATGAGGTGTTTATCTAAAACGGAAAATGTTTTTATTACTGAATATATCGGTTATAATAATTTAGTAAATGAAGATTCTATTACACACAGAAATAAAGCATTAATAAAGCGAGAAGTTCCAAAAATGATGAAATACATAGATGAGTTTATTTCAAATAATAAAAAATTTTTGGTAAAAAAAAGTGAAAATGTAAAGTATTATTTTTTAAAAATTTTTACTGCATATTTGATAGAGCAAGCACATTTTTTAAATTATAAAGAATTATCTGAATATTATGATGAATCATTTTCTTTACTTAAATCAATATTTATTAAATACGGATATAAAGTTAATTGTAAAAACAAAAAAGACGAACCTAAAAAAGTTAACTTAATGATTAAACTTGTTATAATTTTTAATAAAATAAAACATCCAAAATTATTATTGAAAATTTTAAATAGAAAGTTTTATAAATCATGATACATACGTTTGTTGTATTGGCATATAAGGAAAGTGAGTATTTAGAATCTTGTATTAAATCAGTAACTAATCAAAGTGTTAAGAGTAAAATTATTATTGCAACAACAACAGATAATAAATTTATAAGAAGAATTGCAAGTAAATATAAGTTAGATATTATAGTAGGTAAACATACTAATATTGGTGGAGATTTTGATTTTGCTGTTAATTGTGGCAAAACTGACCTTGTTACAGTTGCTCATCAAGATGATTTATATGACTATAAATATGCTGAGACTGTTATTAATGAATATAGTAAAAATAAAAGAGCTAGTATTATATTTACAGACTATTATGAAATTAGAAATAATGAAAAGGTATACAAAAATAGAAATTTAAAAATTAAAAGGATTTTATTGTTCCCACTTAGATTCAAAAAATTATCTGGGTTTAAGTTTATAAAAAGATTAGTTCTTAGATTTGGAAATAGTATAAGTTGTCCTGCAGTTACTTTTGTAAGAAAAAATTGTCCAAAAGAAATATTTTCCTGTGAATTAACTTGTGATGTTGATTGGTATGCCTGGGAGAATTTAAGTAAGTTAAAAGGTAGTTTTATATTTAATAAACATTGTTTAATGGGACATAGAATATCATTAGAATCAACTACAACAGATATAATAAACCAAGGTATTCGTACAAAAGAGGATTATCAGATATTGTGTAAATTTTGGCCCAAGTTTATTGCAAAATTAATTAATAAGTTTTATAAAGGTGCTGAAAAATCTAATCAAATTAGTAAATAGAAGAGTAATTGAAATACATTACTTTTTTTGATATAATTATTTTGAGAGTGATAATATGAAACACGTATTTATAATAGGATCCCGTGGATACCATGAAAATTATGGAGGATGGGAGACATTTGTTACAAATTTAGTTGATAATTATAATGATTCTAATACTAACTTTTATATTAGTAAAATTACTACTAATGCTGAAGAAGATAAAGAAGTAAGTAAGAATATAAAAATATTCCCTATTAGAGTAAAGAATGAGGGAAGCTTTAATATGTTTTTGTACTCTTTAAGATCAATTGATAAAGTAATTAAGTATATTAGTGATAATAATATAAAAAAATCATACTTATATATATTGGGTTTAAAATCTTTAAATTATTTATCATTAAAAAGAAGAAAGTTAAAAAAATTGGGAGTTACAATATTAGTTAATCCTGATGGTTTAGAATTTAAAAGAAGCAAATGGGGATTTGTTGCTAAAACATTTTTCCTTCTTAGTGAACGCTTCATGCTAAAGTCTAGTGATACAATTGTTTGTGATAGTCTTGGTATTAAAGATTATGTAGATTTAAAATATCCTAAATTAAAAGAAAAAACAACATATATTGCATATGGTTCTAATACTTTTGATTTTAAAGGTGTGGATGAGGCTAATATATTAAAAGAGTATAATTTAAAAAAAGATAATTATTGTTTAATGGTAGGTAGATGTGTACCTGAAAATAATTATGAACTTGTTATAAAAGAGTTTATGAATAGTAATATAAAAAAAGATTTAGTAATTATTTCAAATTTAAAAAGCAGTAATTATTTTAATGAATTAGTATTAAAAACTGAGTGTTTAAAGGATAAAAGAATTAAATTTATAAATGGTGTCTATGATCAATTAAAATTAGCAGTAATAAGAAAAAATGCTTATCTATATATTCATGGACACAGTGTAGGAGGAACAAATCCAAGTTTAATTGAAGCACTTAGTCTAACTGATTTAAATATTTTATATGATGTTAGTTTCAATAAATATGCTGGAGCTGATAGTTGTCTTTATTTTAAAGAAGATAATTCTCTTACTGAAATTTTAAATAATTCAAAAGAATTAGATAAAATAAGAAAAGAAAAAGGAATTATGGCTAAAGATATTGTTAAAAATAATTTTACTTGGGACATAATAATTGATAAATATAAGGAGATATTTAAATAATATGCAAAAGAATAAAAAACAAAGTTTTATATATAGAAAATTTATATCAAAAATAGAAAAAATAACATATTTAATAAAAAAGAGTGTATATTTTGCTTGGCATAGACATCATTTTTTAATACCACCTAAGGCTATGAAAAAATATATAAAATCATTTTTTGTGGTATTAAAAAGAGGTGGAGGTACATCTAACTTGTTTACAAATCAAAAAGCATATAATAAATGGTTTGATTCGCAAGAAAAGATAAAAAATTATAAGAAATTTAAATATAATCCACTTATTTCAGTTATAATTCCTACATATAATGTAAGTAGAAAACTACTTAGTGAATGTATTGAATCAGTACTAAACCAAAGCTATACAAATTTTGAAATATGTATTGCAGATGATAATTCTACTTTAGATGAAACTATTGAAACTTTAAAAGAATATGAAAAAAATGAAAAGATTAAAATAGTTTATAGAAAAGAAAATGGAATGATATCTAAAAGTAGTAACTCTGCTTTAAAAATTGCCAAAGGAGAGTTTGTAACACTTCTTGATAATGATGATTTATTAGAGAGAGATGCTCTTTATTATATTGTAGAAGCTCTAAATAATGATTCTAAGCTAGATATGATATATACTGATGAAGATAAACTGGATTTTAATGGTAGAAAAATGGAACCACATTTTAAACCAGATTATTCTCCAGATACATTAATGAGTGTTAATTACATTTGCCATTTATGTTGTATGAGAAAAAGTATCGTTGATAAAATTGGTGGCTTTAGGTCTGAATTTGATGGTTCTCAGGATTATGATTTATTCCTAAGATTTACAGAAATTACTACTAATATATATCACGTAAGAAAAGTATTATATCACTGGAGACAGACTAAAACTTCTACAGCAGGATATATGGGTAATAAAAGTTATGCATATGTTGCTGGAAAAAAAGCTTTAGAAGATGCTTTAAAAAGGAGAAAAATAAAAGGGACAGTGCTCGAAAATCCTCGCGTTAGTACATATTTAGTAAAGTATGATAATAATAATCCATTAGTATCTATTATTATTCCAATAAAAGATAAAGCTAAAATGACTAAAAGATGTATTGATAGTTTATATGAAAAGAATACATATAAGAATTTTGAAATTATATTAATAGATAATAATAGTGTAGAAGACGAAACATTTAAAATGTTAGATGAATATAAAAAGAGAGATAATTTTAAAGTATTAAGATTAGAATGTGAATTTAATTATTCTCATATAAATAATGAAGGAGTTAAAATAGCTAAAGGTGATTATATATTATTTTTAAATAATGATACTGAGATTAAAGATCCAGACGTTATTGAGTGGATGGTAGGATATGCTTCATTAAAACATATTGGATGTGTTGGAATAAAACTATTATATCCAGATAAGTTAGTACAACATGCTGGTGTAGTGTTAGGTTATGGAGGGGTTGCTGGTCATATTTATGTTACTGCATCAGATAATGATAATGGGCTATTTGGACGTCTTTGTATGCCATATGATTATACGGCAGTTACAGCAGCTTGTCTTATGATTAATAAAAGTAAATTTAATGAGATTAATGGTTTTGATGAAAAATTAAAAGTAGCTTTAAACGATGTTGATTTAAATTTAAAAGCTTTAGATAAAGGATATTATAATGTATGCTTATCTAATTTAACTATGTTTCATTATGAAAGTAAATCACGTGGATATGAGGCTACAAAAGAAAAACATGAGAGATTTTTAAGTGAACAAGCATACATGAAGAAAAAATGGGGTAAAATACTAGATGACGATAAATTTTTTAGTAAAAATAATTTTTAGGAGTGTAATATGAAACTAGGTTTAAAAATAATAATTACATTGTTGTGTGTTTTAGTAGGATTTAGTGTGATATTCTTTGGAAAAAATTTACTAAACAATAAAAAAAGCAGTTCAAAAAATAAGAGTAAAGATAATAAAGTTGATATTACTGCTAATTATAATGATTATGTAGTTGCAACCACTGATACTGATATATATAATAAAAAGTTAAAAAAAGTTGGTAAAATTTCTAAAGATGCAAAGATATTACTTGATGATAAAAAGAGTATTAAAGATAAATACTATAAACTAAAAAATGCAGATATTTACATAAAATATGATAAAGTTGCAAAAAGTGATGCATTTACATATGAAAATGAATATAAAACATATAAAAATTATATAGTATATAATGAAAATATAAAAACAAAGGATAATTATAAACTATTAAATGTAGATAATACTTTATATGAAATTAATAACAGTGATACTTATAATGTCATTATAAAAGATGAAGATAAATACGGAATAGAATTTAATGATCAATTGTTTTATATTAAAAATGAAGATGTAGAATCAAATGTAGAAAATACTAATAGTGATACTGCTATTGCTAAAGATATTGCTGTTTTAAATTATCATTATACAATTGATGAAACTAGCGATGAAGGAAAAGAATGTAAGCAAACAATATGTATGACACAAACACAAGTTGATGAGGAAATAAAGTATTTAAAAGATAATCAATTTTATCCTGTTACTATGCAAGATTTATATTTATTTTTAACAGGTAAAATTCAACTTCCAGAAAAAAGTGTTGCAATTACTATTGATGATGGATGGTATTTAGCTAGAATGATAGCAATTTTAGAAAAATATCAAATGCAAGGTACTTTATATTTAATAGGTTCTCTTGCAAGTCCTAATGATTATAATTCTCAATATTTAGAGATTCATTCACATACTTGGGATTTACATACTCCAAACGTATGTAAAGGTTCACATCACGGTGGTGGATTACTTTGTTTAGATGAACAAGTTATTTTAGATGATCTTAAAAAAAGCCGTGAAAGTTTAAATAATACAGAAGTTTTATGCTATCCATTTTATGAATATAATGCAAGAACTGTTGAACTAGTTAAAAAAGCAGGATTTAAAATGGCACTTGCAGGTGGTTATAAAAAAGCAAAACCAGGAGATAATATGTACGCTATTCCTAGATTTGAACTAGGCAATTATACTACGATAAATGAATTTATAAATATAGTAAATTAAATGAATAATACATTAAAACAAATATTTCGTTTTATAATAGTTGGAGGAATAGCAACAGTAATTGATTTTGCGCTTCTTTATATCTTTAAAGAATTTTTAAACTTTAATATTATATTGTCGAATACTTTAGCTTTTACAATATCTGTTATATATAATTATATTGCTAGTATTAAATGGGTATTTGATGTAAGTGAAAACAGAAATTATAAAATACAGTTTATAATATTTATTATATTAAGTATTTTAGGTCTTATAATAAATAGTAGTATTTTATATGTTTTTTCTAAATTTTTAGGTATATATTATTTATTATCTAAAGTTTTAGCAACCATAGTAGTTATGATTTACAATTTTATAACAAGAAAAATGTTTTTAGAAAAAAAATAGGAATTCCTATTTTTTTATTATACTTCCTTTTACTCCAACTACTGTACAGTTATTTGGGATATCATTTAAAACTGTAGTATTTGCTCCAATTTTTACATTATCACCAATTTGAATATTTCCAAGAACTTTTGCGCCACATCCAATAAAAACATTATTGCCTATTGTTGGATGCCTTTTTAAAGTTTCTTTACCAGTCGCACCTAGTGTTACTTCATGCATTAAAATAACATTATCCTTAATAATAGTAGTTTCACCAATTACAACACCACTTCCATGATCAATAAATAAATTTTTTCCTATAATCGCACCAGGATGTATTTCTATTCCTGTTTTTCTTTTTGCTCGTTCACTTATTATTCTAGCTATAAAATAATGATGTCTTAAATAGAAAAAATGAGCAATTTTATAATAAATCATCACTTTAAATGATGGGTATAGAAATACTTCTAATATACTTTTTAGTGCTGGATCATTTTTCTTAATTAGTTTTATTTGCTCTTTAATATACTTAAGCATAAATCACCTGCTACTCATTATAAATTATTCTAAAATACTAAAACCAATTATTTAAAATGCTTATAAATATAATTAAACTTGCAAATTTGATAAGTAAAACATATTCATGTTATAATACCGATAAGGAGGGATTATAATGAATGTAGACTTAGAACTATATAAAATATTTTATACAGTAGCAAAATACAAACACATGACAAAAGCAAGTGAGGAGTTATTTATATCACAGCCTGCAATAAGTCAATCAATTAAAAAGTTAGAAGCACAATTAGGAGGAGTATTATTTTTACGTAGTAACAAGGGAATGGAATTAACTGAAGAAGGAAAAATGTTATATAAATATGTTAAAGATGCATTAGAATTAATAAAAAATGCCGAAACTGAGTTTACATCTTTTAAAAATCTAGATAAAGGTGAGGTTAGAATAGGTATTTCTACCACTTTAACCAAGTTATTATTAATTGATGTGATTGATAAATTCCATAAAGATTATCCAAATATAGATATTAAAATTACCAATAATTTAACGTCAGATTTAATTTTAGACTTGCAAAGAGGAAAACTTGATTTTATTATATTTAATGAATCTGACATGAAAGAGAGTAATGTTGAAATAAAAACAATAAAAAAAATAAGACATGGTTTTATTTATAATCCTGATTTTTATGAAGATACTGTTAACCTAGATAATATTAATAATTATCCATTAATATTACAAAAAAAAGAATCTAACAGTAGAAAGTTTCTAGATTCTTATATGTTAAAAAATAGCATTATATTAAATCCTAAAATGGAAGTAGTAAGTCAAGATTTAGTATTAGAATTTACAAATATAGGTCTAGGGTTTGGTTTTTGCATGATTGATCTTGCTAAAAAAAATTATCCAAAATTAAAAGAGTTAAAAATAAATAAAGATATACCTAAAATAAATATTAATATTGCTACTAATAAAGGTGAAAATCTTACATTTGCAACCAAGAAATTTCTAGAATATCTAGATAAAAAGTAGAATTTTAAATAAATTACTTGACAAGTTTATATGATATATATATATTATTAGTTGCAAGAATATTAATTTATAAATTTATTTAAACAAAAGGGGTTATTAAGGGAGGATTATGAGAAAAATTGTACTTACAGGTGGACCTTGTAGTGGTAAGTCTACCGCGCTTTCAAATATAAAAGAAACACTTGAAAACTTAGGATATAATGTATTTATCGTAAGTGAGGCTGCAACTGATTTAATTAATAACGACATTAAACCATTTGGAGAAAATGCTATTTCTATGTATGATTTTCAAAAATATGTAATTGATTATCAATTAAGACAAGAACATATTACACGTTTTAAGGCTTCATTTTGTAAAAATAGTATAATAATTCACGATAGAGGAATTATGGACGGAAAAGCATATATTAGTAACCAAGAGTGGTATAAATTATTAGATGAAATGCATCTAAATGAAAATGATCTTTTAAATAGATATGATGAGATTATACATTTAGTAAGTATTGCATGTGATAAAAAAGAACTATATACAACACAAAATAATAACGCAAGAAAAGAAACAACAGAAGAAGCATCTATTATGGACGAGAAAACTCTAAATTGTTATTTAGGACATCATAATCTTAAAGTAGTAAATAATTCAACTGATTTTAATACAAAAATAAATATAGTTAAGAACCATATTCTAGCATACCTAGGTGAACCATCATTTTCAAATAAACAATATAAATTTTTAGTTAAATTAGATGAATCAGATTTAGACAAACTTTATGCAATTTCAAAGATAAGTATTATTGAACAAACATACCTAAAGTCTTTTGATGATGTTGATTATAAGGTTAGAAAAAAGAATAACATGAATGATGTATCGTATTATTTAATAAAAAAGAGAAAAAATGGAAACAACGAAGAAATTATAACAAGCAAGATAATTAATAAACTAGAATACTCATATTATTTAAGAAAAATGGATACAAATTATAAAACAATTTTAAAAACTAGACTTTCATTTAAAAATGATAAAGATGTCTTTAATTTAGATATATTTGATAATAACTATGCAATATTAGAAAGTGAAACAACTGATGATATTAATAAACTAAAATTACCTGATTTTCTAAAAATTATAGATAATAATGGTATATGCTTAAATAATAAAGAGATAGCAAAAATAAAGAAAAAGTAATACTAAAGGCTCAATGATTAATATTTAATCATTGAGTTGTTTTTTTATTATGCTTATGATATATTTTATATAGTAAGGAATGATTATGATGGATAAAGAATTCGACAATAAAATTGCTAGATTGTTAAATAGTCCAAATCTAGAAGAAGAACTTAAAAATTTAAGTTATGAAGAAAAAGAAAAAATATTAATATCTAATATGTTTTCTTGCTATGCACTAGTAAAGTATTGTATTAGTGAAAAAATTCAAATTTTAAATAGTGAACAATCTATATTTTTTTACAATAATAACCCTGATTTTTTTTATGGTGAAGATGCATTGTTTAGATCAAATTTATTAAATGCTATAGATTTAAGTGATGATTTAATTATTGAAATATTTAATAGTAGATCATATACAGATATTCTTTCCTATGTTAAAGATAAAAGTAAATTAAAAGAATTATACGATATTAGTAATGATATTGCAATATATTATTATTTAACTGATACAGATAAGATAGAAAATCTTAAAAAAATAGCAAAAGATGATAAATGTCTTATAATCATGTCTTTATCTAGTGATGAGTTGAAAATTAAATCATTAAATAATTTTCATGGGATAGATAAAGGATTAATTATTGGAAGTTTAAAAAGTGACGAATTAAAAAAAGAATATTTACATTCGTATACCTTTAATAAGGCAGGAATAATTGCTACATTTTCAAATGATGAAGATAAGGAAAAGTATTTAAAGAAGTATTTTTTTATTTTAAGTCAAGATGATAGGGCATATATTATTTCTTCATTCAAAGATGAAAAATATATTTTAAAATATATTAAATATATAAATAGTGATAATGCACGTGATACAATACTTTCTTCATCTAATTTACACTCAAGAGAAATAGTAAATAAAATTTTTTTAGAAATAAGAAGTGATAGATATTTAGAAGATTTTTGCAAGTATGATTTAATTGATAAAGATATTATAATTGCACGAGTAATAAAAATAAGAAATAAAAAAACGTTGATAAAAGTTATAAATAATTTGTCAGATTTAGATGTTAAATTAAAAATATTATCAGCATTAAATAAAAAAATAGTAGAAGAATATATTAATGAATATAAAGGAGAATATTTAGAATATCAGATATTATTACTTACAGATAACGAAGAATTAATACTAGATGTATTATCTCATCAAACTTTTGATATAGAATATAAAGATGAAATGTTACCAGTATTTAGGCTGGTTGCAAATAAATATAATATAAATTTAGATAGATTAATAACTCTTGCTAAAATTAGTAATTGCGGAATATTACAAGTAATTGATAATAAAAATATTTTAAATGTTCTTAATTATGATGAAAAAGAATTTCAAGATTTTCTAAAAATACTTAGCAATGATAATATGACTGCAGATATATCTGTACAATCAACAGTTATTAATTCATTACTTCAAAGGGATTTTACTATTAAGAATCCTGATATTATTAATACTTTTATAAATACAATTCATGCTTTAAGAGATGGTAATTATGAATATGCAATACAAATAATTAATGAAGTTTTTAGTATAATTGATATAAATAAATATAATATATCAATTAATAGTATTATTACTGGTATAAAAAATAATGATGATAATATTATCAAATTATATAATGAGATAACAAAAGAATATATAATGAAAAAAAGAAATCAATATATACAAGATAATTTAGATAAATCTCTAGAAGAATTTGGAAATTGGGATTATAATCAAGACGAACTTTCAAAGTATTTAATATCAATATTGCCAGAAAATATGATATTGGATTTATTAACACAGTGTTTAGATAAAGAAATTATAAATAGTGAAGAAGAAATAAATTTAATAAAAAATCAAGAATTATTAAAAGAAATTATAAATTTTAGAAAGAATTCAAAAAAATATAATATGATTAAAGAAGATGTAAAGAAAAACATGAAGTTATTTAATTTAGCTGTAAGCAAAATAATGCATGTATATAATAATAGAGAATTGACTTTTTTATTACAAAAGAAATATAAAGATCTTAAAGCATCTTCTAATTTAGTTTTAGAATTAATTACAAAACTTGATGCAAATATGTTAAAAGATACAGTTATAAATAATAGTGATGTCTTATCAAATTTATTAGACTTTTTAAAAAAATATAAAGTTATTGGTTGTATAGAAGCATATAATAATATGGAACTTGATGTAGGATTTAATCCTGATATTATTGCTAGTTTAATTTCAAATTATTCAGCAATAATGAAAATAATTAATAGTAAAAAAGAAAATGGTGAAAATATTACCTTTAGTGCACAATTAGATATAGCTGCATGTTTTGATTCAGATGCATCAATATATTCACATCTATTAGGTAAAAGTAATTATGAATATATAAAAAGAAATCCATCTCCAAATTCTAGCCCAGTAAATAAAGATGAAAGATTAAATAAAGCAATAGAACTTGTAAGAAAACTTCACCAAAGAAATTATATAACAATACCTTCAATTGATGAAGATATTGAATTAAAAGGTAATAAAAAAATTAATGTATCAACCGGAAATGCCACTAATTTAGTCAATTTAACTTTAGGGGAGAGAACTGGTGCTTGCATGCGAATTGGAGGTGCGGGAGAATCACTTTTTGAATTTTGTTTGCTAAATGAAAATGGATTTCATATCACTTTTAATGATCCAACTACTGGTAATTTAATAAGTAGAGTCTCTGGATTTAGAAATGGTAATACAGTTTTTTTAAATCAACTTAGAATTTCTCTTTCTAAAAAATACTCAAACGAAGATTTAAAAAATGCATGTAAAAAAATTGCGAACATGCTAATAGAACTTACTAAAAATAATAATTATCCAATTGAAAATGTAGTTATATCTAATGGATATTCATATACTAGTGGTTCTATAGAAGATTTAGGCGTAAAAGATATAAAACAAACATTACCCAATTTTTATTCGGATGTATATGAATCGGCATTAGTAGTTGCTACTTCTAATAATGGTGCATTAGTGCCAGTTAAACTTGGTGAAAAAAATGCTGAAAGATATGAAGTAAGTAGGATAAAAGTAAATAAAACAACATCGAAGGATGCTAAAGGAGCAGTAATTCATATTGAAGCGTTAGATCAATTGTATGACGGTTTAGAACTTGATGACATTAATATAAGAGATGTTGATAGTATCTACTGTATATATGGAGAAGATTGGTATATATCTTTAGATAGCAATTTTGAAATATCAAGTTATATAATGAAAAATTCAAAAAACAAGTCAAAAGCAGAGGAAGAAATGAATAAATATATGGAAATTGTTATGGAATATAAAAAAACTATGGAATCCGAAGAAGGAGAATTTATAAAATGAAAAAAATTGGTATTGTAAAAGAATTTGATGGATATAATGGAATAATAGAGTCATTAGATGGCATTGAATATAATATATTTAAAAAAGATATTTACTATAAAGATATTAATAAATTTGATTCAGTTTCATTTGTACCTGAAGAATATAATAAACCAGAATATGAAACTAATGTTGCTAGATTTGTAAAAAAATTAGATAAAAATTTAATTAAATAAATTATATATTCATAGTATATAATTTTTTTCTTGGTAAAAAAAATTTTTTATGGTACAATCAAATAGAGATGATATTATGTTTGAACGATTTGAATTACTTGTTAAAGATAAAATAAATGATATAAAAAATAAGAAAATAATAATTATTGGAGTAGGTGGAGTTGGAAGCTATACAGTTGAGTCACTTGTAAGATGTGGTGTTAGTAATATAACTATAGTAGATAATGATATAGTAGATATAACTAATTTAAATAGACAGCTTATTGCAACATATGATAATATAGGCCTTAATAAAGTAGATGTTTTAGAAAAACGTATTAAGTCTATTAATAAAAATTGCAATGTAAAAAAATTAAAAGAATTTGTAAGTTCTATTAATATCGATAGTATAATTGATGATTATGATTATGTTGTTGATGCCTGTGATACTGTTTCTACTAAAATTGAAATTATAAAAATATGTAATAAGAAAAATATAAAATTAATTTCAGCAATGGGTACAGGTAATAAAATGGATCCAACTAAACTAGAAATAACGGATATTTATAAAACAAATTATGATCCTTTAGCTAAAATTATTAGAAAAGAATGTCGTAAGTTAGGAATTAAAAAATTAAAAGTAGTATGCAGTAAAGAAAAGCCTATCTTAAAATCAATAAAAACTATTCCATCTAATTCATTTGTTCCATCAACGGCAGGATTATATATTACAAGTTATATTATAAATGATATAGTAGGTGATTTACATGTTTAAATATTTAATAGAAGAAATAAAAAAAATGGAAGGCAATGTAATATCAATTGGAATAGATGATAAACTAATAACTGCAATAAAAAGAAATAAGAAGATTGATGCTTTTGATATAAATAAAAGTGAAAGAATTTCTTTCTTTCAAAGAAAAAAGAGAACTTTATCATCAAGTGGTAAGAGAATTAATATAAAGAAATTAAGAAAATATTTTAAAAAGAATAGTGTTGGGTATATTATTTGTGACTATGAGCAAATTACTAAGTATTATAAGCATATATTTAAAGACTCTATTTTTCTTACTAAAGGTAAAATATATTATTATGCTAATAAGGATGTAGATATGGAATACATATTAAAATATAAAAGATATGGAAGTAAAATTACTGTTAAAGATTATGATAGAACAAAATTATTTATTATTGATAATGAAAAAGCAAAAACAAATAAATTTAAAAACATATGCTTTATGATTTCTGATACGTGCACTAATTTTATAGATTTTATAAGTAATATAATTGTTGGATAAGAAATTCTTATCTTTTTTATTATTAAAATTAATATAACAATAAATGACAAAAAACAATTATAAAAAGTATTATATTATTATTGGTGATATTATGCGACGTTTTAAAGCTAAAAGAAAATTAAAAAAACGTGCACTTATAAAATTAGTTATAATATTAATTTTAATTATTTTACTTATAAAAAATATAAAGAAAAATTTTATTGATTATTCTATTATGATAAAAGAAAAATTAACTAGTATAGGACTTAGTAGTATTCGGGATAATAATATACTTGATAAGATATATGTATATACAAAAGATAATATTATAAATAAACCTAATAACATGCTTGTTTATAATTTAGAATATAAAGAAAATAAAAATAAGGAAGAGTCTAATAATGAAGATGTAAAAAAAGTAGTAAATAATTTAGATAGTGAACCTTTAATATATATTTATTCATCACATCAAAAAGAAGAGTATGTAAAAGATGGTAGTAATGATTATAACGTCACCCCAGGTGTATTTCTAGCTAGTCAAATATTAGAAGAAAAGTTAAATAATAGTGGTATAAAAACAATAGTTATGAAAGATGATATAACTTCATATTTAATTAGTAATAATATGGATTATAGTAAAAGTTATATTGCTAGTAGACATTTTTTAGAATCGGATATAAAAAAATATAGTAAAGTTAAATTATTTATTGATTTACATAGAGATGCCGCTAAAAAAGACGTAACTACTATTGATATAAATCAAAAAAAATATGCAAGAGTAATGTTTGTGATAGGAAAAGAATATAGTACGTATGAGGCTAACTTAGCTAAGGCTAATAAAATAAATGATATGATTAATAAGTTATATCCTAATTTAAGTAGGGGTGTATTACAAAAAGCAGGATATGGTGTTAATGGAATATATAATCAAGATTTAAAAGATAATATAATATTAATAGAACTTGGTGGTAATGAAAATACTTTAGAAGAGGTAAATAATACAATTGAAATACTTGTTAATATATTAGGAGATTATATCAATGAAAAAGAGTTATAAAGATAATTTTTTAAAAGTTTTATTTATTTTTTTATTTATTTCATATTTAGCTTTATTTATATCACAAAAATCAGGTTATGTTAATTTTCAAAACTATAAAAAAACAGCACTTACAAAAGAAAAAATAATAGAATTTGAAAAAGATATAAAAAATGGTAAAAAAATAGATATAGAAAAATATCAAGTTGATGTAAAAAAGAATTATGGTAATAAACTATCTAATACAGGGTATTTTATTTCTAATAATATAAGTTCTCTAGTATATAAAGGCGTAATCAGTTTTTTTAATACAGTAGGGAAATTAGCCAAGGAATAGTTTACAATTATTAAGATTAATGCTATAATAACCATTATATTTTTGGAAGTGATTTTATGATAAGTAGAAAAAACAATTTATATAAGGTTACATTATATGGTTTTAATAAAAATAAAAAAGTAGGCATGATTTATAAAGATACATATGTTAAAGATGGAATTATATATAAAAATAATGGTAATGAAAATAACTTAAAGAAATTAAAAGATATTATAGTATATAAAACTAAAACTGGAAAGTATAAAGAGATTATAACACATAAAACTATTCCATTTTATATGCAAAAAATAAAATGCTGGGATTATGGGTATAGTAGATTTGAGACTCAATCAAAATATATTTTATCAGAGGACACGCCTATATTTTTTCTAATGCGAAAGACAATTAGAATGAAAAAGAAAAATGAGATGTGCTTTAAAGAAGAGTTTAATTTTCCACCACTAATATATGTTACATCGGAAGATTTAGAGCAATATATTGAAGAAAAAATTGATGCTTGTAAAAATTCAATAGATAATTTAGATTATAAAAAAATGTGGTTATTAGAGTTAAATAATATTTTTAAAAGTGCGCAAGATGAATATAATGAAATTGCAAGCAAAAATGGATATTCTAAAGACTATTTAACTATTAATGGTATTGAGGCATCAACTATTAAGCAGAGAAAAGAAGATAAGAAAAATAGTGTTAAAATTAAAAGCATAAAAAAGAAATATAACATATAATTAGAAAGATACTCTTTCTATTTTTTTTTATATATGTTAAAATTAGATGGGTGATTTTATGAATTTAAATAGAAGTGAATTAAGAAAAAAAATAATGACTATTTTATACCAAATTAATGTATATGATAATAATAAAGTAGAATATAATGTTGATGATGTTATTAAGTCAGTAATGGAAATTGATAATGAATTTGTAAAAGAGATAGTATATGGAACTCTTACTTATAAGGAACAGTTAAAAAAAATTGCTAATAAGTATTTACAAGGTTGGACTATAGATAGACTAGGCAATACTGATCAAGCTATATTGCTTATGGGGATATATGAGTTAATGTATACTAAAACTCCTCCTGTAGTTGTTATTAATGAATCAGTTAATTTAGCAAAAGATTATAGTGATGATAAAGTAAAAAATATGATTAATGCAACACTTGATAAAGTTTATCATGAGGAGTTATAAATGGAAGATAAATATTTAACAGTATCGGCTATAAATAGATATCTAAAACATAAATTAGATACAGATTCTAATCTATTTACAGTATTTTTAAAAGGTGAAATATCAAATTTAAAAATGCATTCAACTGGGCATATATATTTTTCTATTAAAGATGAAAACAGTAAAATAAATGCTATAATGTTTAGTAGTGCTGCTAAAAAATTAGAATTTATACCTAATGATGGAGATAAAATATTAGTAACTGGTAGAATTAGTGTATATGAAGCAACAGGTAGTTATCAAATATATGTAAGTGAGATGCAAAAAGATGGTATAGGAAATCTTTATTTAGCGTATGAAAAGTTAAAAAAAGAACTTGCTAAAGAAGGGTTATTTGATCAAAAGTTTAAAAAGAAAATACCTAAATACCCTGATAAAATTGGAGTTATTACAGCAAAAGAAGGGGCAGCTGTAAAAGATATAATTTCAACAATAAAAAGAAGGTATCCAATATGTGAGGTTTATTTATTTCCATCACTTGTTCAAGGAGATAGTGCATATAAAAATATAATAGAAAAAATAAATCAAGCTGAAATGTATGATCTTGATGTATTAATTATTGGTAGGGGTGGAGGTTCTTTAGAAGATTTATGGCCATTTAATGAAGAAGAATTAGCTAGAAGAATCTTTGAATGCAAAATTCCTGTAATAAGTGCAGTGGGCCATGAAATAGATTATACAATTGCAGACTTTGTATCTGACCTTCGTGCTCCAACTCCAACAGGAGCAGCTGAAATGGCAGTCCCAAACTTGCCTGATTTAATTAATTATGTAAATAATTTGAAAGTAAGATTAAATGAAGCAATAAATGCTAAAGTAAATTATCAAAAATTATATTTAGATTCTATTAAAAATTCGTTTGTCATAAAAAATCCTATGATTATGTTCGAAGCTAAAAAACAACAATTAGATTTACTTGTTGAGAAAATTAATAAAACAATGATTAATAATATTAATAATAAAAAACATAAATTGGAACTTTTAAAAAACAACCATATTATAATCAATCCTAAATCATTATATAAAGATAAAATAATACAAGTAAATAGTTTTATTGATAAGTTAGAACTATTAAATCCTTTAAATAGTTTAAAAAGAGGATATTCTATTACATATAAGAATAATAAAGTAGTTAATAATATAGATGATGTTAAAATAGATGATATTATAGATATAAGAATAAATAGTGGTTTGATTAAAGCTAAAGTGACTAAAAAGAAGGAGGTACGTCATGGCTAAAGAAGTTAAAGAAAAGAAATTTGAAGAACAAATTAAAGAGTTAGAAGAAATTATAAATGAACTTGAAACTGGAGAAGTAGATTTAGATTTATCTATAGAGAAATATACTAAAGCAATGAATCTTGTAAAGTCATGTGATGAAAAATTAAAGAAGATTGATGAGCAAGTAAGTAAATTAGTAACAGAAAATAACGAAATAGAAAACTTTGATGTGGAGTAGTTATAAATGCAAAAAAGAAGGGTAAAAAAGGCGCCTGTTATTATTCTTAGCTTAATAATAATTTCAATTATATCTTTAGTAGTGATTATTCTACTACCAAAAAATAATATAAAAAAGCAAAATAATGAAAATAAAACTAAAAATGCTGTTACTAAGAAAGTAGATAATACTAATTATGATATGAAAGAGGGAGAAGAATTTATCTCTAAAACAAAAACAAGTATGAATTTGACCAAATATAATGGAGCATATTATGTAGATGGGATTATGATAGTTAATAAATCTTATGCATTAGATAGTTCATATCAACCACAAGATCCATATAAAGAGATAACAAATGAATATTTATACGGTCCAGAGTATTTAGATAAAACTGTTATGGAAAAGTTTTTGAGTATGCAAAAAGATGCATCTACTTTAGGTTATGATTTAAAAATAAGTAGTGGATATCGTTCTTATAAAGTCCAAGTTGATTTATATAATAACTATGCAGCTAGAGATGGAGTTGATGCTGCGGATACTTATTCTGCTCGTGCAGGTTATTCTGAGCACCAAAGTGGTTTGTGTTTTGATCTTAATGGTACTAATGCTAATTTTCTTGAAACAGATACAGGTAAATGGGTGAATGAACATGCAGCTAATTATGGCTTTATCTTAAGATTTCCTAAAAATAAGGAAATAGAGACTGGATATAACTATGAAGCTTGGCACTTTAGATATGTAGGAGAGGCTCTTGCTAAAAAACTATATAATAATGGTGACTGGATTAGTTTAGAGTCATATTTAGGTGTAGATAGTAAGTATGAATAATAATTTGAGCATTGATGAGAAAAGAATAAGAAAGTTATATGGTGAGAAGATGTGGCATTTATGTCGAAGTCTTTTTGCTACTATACTAGATACTAAAGGACTATTATCTAGTTTACTTGAGAAGAGTTTCTATCCATCAAGATTTCTATACGAAGATATAGTAAATGATCATTTAGAAGAAGAATTTAAAGATTTCATATATTCTTTTGTTGATGTAGAAAAGAATAAAATTGTTGTTAATAAAACAGCACAACAGTTAATGGATGAAGCAGGATATATATTATACGAATGTAAAAGTGAAGGTGATATTCAATCATTTAGGAAGTATTATGAGAAAAATGAAACATTATGTACCATAGAAAATGGTGGTAGATTAAATTGGTGTCATGTATTCTTTGCAGTAAAGAAAAATGTTGATACTATAAAAAGACAAGATTTTACTCATCCTAAAAGAGAAGATGAATATGGAACTTCAGTTATAAGTATTCAATTTACTAGAGGTAAAACAAATACATTATCCATAAAGAATAGATATAATCATACAGTTAATAATCCAGATGCAACATTTCATAATAATTTAGAAGATATTATCCCCGGTTTAACACATGCATTTGAAAGAGACTATAATCTTAATATAAATCAAAATTATCACCACTTTGATTTTACTGATTATTATTATGTTAAAGCAAATGATGGTAAATATTATAGATATAATTATGAGGTAGATAATACATATTTTGGACCAGATAATATTGTTATATCTAATTTTGAATTACAGACAAGATTTATAGAGAAAGAAAACTATCTAGTATTTGATTATTTTATACTTGATTTAGTTAATAAGAAAATTTTAAAGATAGCTGAATATAATGATTCATTTTGTGATTTGTTAATTGATATTAAAAAAATTGATATTAGAAAAAGTGGGGACATTAAGGAAGTAATAATTACATCTAACAAAGGAGAAAAACAGATAATAAGACTTGATAAATATAATCGAATTATTAGCTATGAAAATGATTATGTAAAAAGAATAGGTGATAACTTCATGTATCGGAATAAGGTATTAAAACAGATTATCGCACCGAATGTGAAAAAAATAGGTGATTGGTTTTTGTATGGCAATAATTGTTTAACAGAAGCATCCTTTTCAAATGTAATTGAAATAGGTGATTGTTTTATTGCTTGTAATGAGTCATTAAGAAAATTAAATATTCAAAATGTAAAAAATATAGGCGAACACTTTTTATCGTATAATGAAGTATTGAATGAACTTATAATATCTGATAATGTTCATTATGGAAATTATTTTCTACTTTATCATAAAAATGTTTCAGGTTTATTAAATAGAGGTAAGGTTAAATGATTAAGATTAATATTATTGATATAAAAGATATTTACTATTACATAGTTATTGATTCTGATAATAATAAATATGAGTTAAATATAGAATTTTATGATATTAATAAACCTAATGTAGGAGATATTATATATTTTCCTAAAAGGATACTTGTTAATAATGGTGTATATAGTTTTGGTAAGATTAAAGATACAAATAATACTTTAGATGATTATATTGTTGTGGTTGCAAGTGGTAAAAAGGTTTATTTACAAAGATATTATGGGTAAAAGATAAATTCATTAAATAAGTATATGTTAAATTTTATATTGTGAATAATATCACAATATTTTTTTACGAAGATAAAAATAATTTAAAGATAGAAGTTTTGTTAAATGATGAAGATGTAAGGTTAAATACTAATGCTATTGCTGAATTATTTAACGTTGACAGGACTGGAATTACAAAGCATATTAGAAATACTTATAAAGATAATGAATTAGATGAAAAAACCACATGTGCAAAAATTGCACGTGTGGTTAATAATGGTACTCAAAGTTATAAAACTAAGTATTATAACCTTGCAAAGATACCACAATTAATTGATTTGTGTGGTACTTTTTAGTTTAAAAATTCGTATTGAATTGATTATTAATTAAAATATATGATAAAATTAAATAAATAAGGTGATTTATATGGCAGTAATAAAAGTAATGGATACAATACTTGCTAATAAGATTGCAGCAGGTGAAGTTGTAGAAAGATGTGCATCAGTTGTAAAAGAATTAGTAGAAAATAGTATTGATGCTGAAGCTACAGATATTAAGGTAGAATTAATTGAATCAGGAGTAAAGATGATTCGAGTAACTGATAATGGTAAAGGTATGGATAAAGAAGATGCTGTTAATTGTTTTTTGCGCCATGCAACAAGCAAGGTAAAAAATGAAGAAGATTTATTTCATATAAATACTTTAGGATTTCGAGGTGAAGCACTTGCTTCTATTGCATCAGTATCTAAAGTTATACTTACAACATGTGCATCAGATATTGGAACTATTGTAAATATTGAAGGTGGAAAAATAATTGAAGTTAAGAACGGTGATGCTCGTCGTGGTACTATTATTGAAGTAGATGATTTATTCTTTAATACTCCAGCTAGATTAAAGTATTTAAAAAGTCTATATACTGAACTTGCTCATATAACTGATTATATGAATAAACTTGCTTTATCACATCCATATATTAGATTTACCCTTATTAATGATAATAAGGTATTATTACAAACAGATGGTTCTGGTAATCTTCTTAAAGTAATTAATAGTATATATGGAACAAGCGTTAGTCGTAAGATGTTATCTGTTCAAACTGAATCTGCTGATTATGAGATTACAGGTTATATTAGTTTACCTGAGGTATATCGTTCAAAAAATAATAGTATTATAACTATAGTAAATGGTAGAATTGTAAAAAATAGTAAATTAAATAGTTCTATTAATGAAGCATATCATTCCTATAAACCAGATAATTATTATCCCATTGTAGTACTTAATATTGAAGTAGATACATCCTTAGTAGATGTAAATATTCATCCTACTAAAATGGATATTAAGTTTTCTAAACTAAATGAGTTAATTGAACTTGTTACTACTATGATTAAGGATAAGATTAAAGTTAAAACATTAATACCAAATGCAAAAGAAGATATTAAAGAAAATTATTCTATTAATAAAATAGAATATAACTATCGTGAGAATATTGATACTGTAAGTGAACCTGTTACTAAATATAATATAGAAGAACAAACATTAGATTTTGAAGAGTATGTAGTTAATAATGATTTAACAAGTGATAATAATAACGATTTAGATTTAGAAGATAAAGAAAAGAGTGAAAGATTACCAATACTATACCCAGTAGGTTTAGTTTGGGGGACATATATAATTTGTCAAAATGAAATAGGAATGTATTTAATAGATCAGCATGCTGCAAAAGAACGTGTTAATTATGAAATATTTAAAGAAAAATTAGCAACCTCAAAAACAAAAATGACAATGCTTATGCCACTTACTTTAGAGGTTCCAAATAATGAATATATAATATTACAAAAAAATATGGATATTTTATCTGATATGGGATTTACAATAGAGGAATTTGGTTTAAATACAATTATTGTAAAAGAACACCCAACATGGATTAAAGATAATATCAATGATACTATAAAAAGAATTATAGAAGCAGTTATTAATAGAGAAAAAGACTTTAATTTGCAACGCTTTAACGATCATCTAGCTGCTACGCTTGCTTGTAAAGCATCAATTAAAGCAAATACATCGATTACTATGGATGAAGCAAAAAATTTGATAGAAGATTTAAAAAATTGTGATAACCCGTTTAATTGCCCACATGGTAGACCTACAGTTATTACATATACTAAAGCAGATTTAGAGAAATTATTTAAACGAAGTGGTTTTTAATTAGGAACTAGTTTTACTAGTTTTTTCTTTAAATTTTACTGTAAAAAATGTATGAAAACATGATATAATTAATTAGGAGAGTGCATATGAAAGTAATTATTAGTGCTGGAGGAACAGGAGGTCATATATATCCTGCCTTAGCAATCATAAATAAAATTAAAGAAAAAGAACCAAATAGTGAGTTTTTATATATAGGTACTCATAATCGTATGGAAAAAGATATTGTGCCAAAATATGATATACCTTTTATTGGTATAGAGATGTATGGATTTAATAGAAAAAATATTTTTAAAAATATAAAAACAATAAAATGTTTATTTAATAGTAAAAGAAAGCTAAAAAAGATAATTAAAGATTTTAATCCCGATATTGTTATTGGTGTTGGGGGATACATTACTTATCCAGTAATTACTACAGCGCATAAGCTTGGATATAAAACATTTATTCACGAGCAAAATAGCATTGCAGGTAAAGCAAATTTAGCTATGAAAGACATAGTAGATTTAATAGGCGTATCATTAAAATCTTCAATTAATCAATTTCCAAAAGATAAAACAATATTTACTGGAAATCCTTGTAGTGAGAACGCATTAAAAATGAAAAAAATAACCAAAGAGTCTCTTGGATTAGATAAAAATAAAAAATTAATTGTTTTTGTAATGGGTTCTTTAGGAGCAGAAAATATTCATACATTTATGAAAGAAAATATAAATAAGTTTAATGATAAAAAATATCAGGTTTTATATATAACTGGTAAAAATAATTACGAAGATATAAAAGATATAAAATGCTCTAAGAATATAAAAATATTACCATATCTTGATAATTTAGCTGGCCTTTTTAAAGATACAGATATATTAGTTACTCGTGCTGGAGCATCTACTTTAAGTGAGATAATTGCACTAGAAATTCCTTCAATACTAATTCCATCGCCATTTGTGCCTAATAATCATCAATATAAAAATGCAATAGATTTGGTTAATAATAATGCAGCACTCATGATAGAAGAAAAAGATTTAACGTTTGATAATTTGCAAGATAATATCAATAAGATATTAAATGATAAAAAAGTTGAATTAGATATGAAAAATAATTTAAAGAAAATGCAGGTAAATGATAGTGCAACTATAATTTATGATAGTATAAAAAAATTAATAGATAGGAAGATTGTATGAAACTAATAGAACAGATTGAAAAGTTAAATATTGGTGACATAATTGAAAATGCAGATTTGAGGGAATATACAACGTATAAAGCTGGAGGAAAAGCTCTTGCGATAGTTATTCCTGATGATTTAACTGGCCTTATTAATTTAATTAAATTTTTAAAAGAAAAAAAAGTGAAGTATAAAATATTAGGAAATGGCTCAAATTTAATTTTTTCAGACAAAGGATATAACGGTATATTAATTAAACTAGATAATTTTAATAAACTTGAATTTAATGATAATTATGTTACTGTTGGTGCGGGTTATTCCCTTACTAAATTATCTCTTAGGACAGCTAGAAGAGGTTATACTGGACTAGAATTTGCATCAGGTATTCCTGGTACTGTAGGTGGTGCTATATTCATGAATGCTGGTGCATATAAAATGGATATGGGATATATTACTACAACCGTAAAAGTATTAGATCCAAATTTAGAAGTTCAAATACTTACAAATCAAGATTTAGACTTTCATTATCGTAGTTCATTTTTACAAAAAGTAAAAAATTATATATGTATTGAAGCAACGCTTCTTCTTAGAAAAGGTGATACTGAGGCAATAATGGAAGTAATTAATGATAGAAAGCAAAGAAGAATTGAATCTCAACCATTAGAATATCCATCAGCAGGAAGTGTTTTTAGAAATCCTGAGGGAGATTATGCAGGAAGATTAATAGAAGAGATTGGATATAAAGGATACTCTATAGGAGATGCTATGGTAAGTTTAAAACATGCTAATTTCATTATTAATAAGGGTAATGCTAGTGGAGATGACATAAAAAAATTAATAAAAGAAATTAAAGCAAAGGTAAAAGAAAAATATAATATAGATTTAAAAGTTGAACAAGAATTTGTAGAATAGGTGATAATGTGTCTAAAAGAAAAAAAGGGAAACGCAAATTAAAGAAAAAATCAATTATTATTTTTTTCAGTATTATATTACTTATTGCAATATCTGTTTTAATAGTTTTTAATATTCATATTTCTAATATTTATATAAAAAATAATCATTATTTAAGTGATGAAGAAATAATTAGTATTGCTAAATTAAGTGATTATCCAACTATAATTGATGCAAATACCCTAAGTATAAAAAACAATTTAGAAAAAAATATATATATTAAAAAAGCAAAAGTATATAAAAAAGGTTTTTTTAATCAAGTATATATAGATATTGAAGAAAATTATCCACTTTTTATGTACCAAGATAAAATTTATCTTTATAATTTAAAAACTACTAAAGATAATAAAATAGTGCCTATTGTTACAAATGAAATTCCAGAAGATGTATTTAATGAATTTGTAAAATCAATGAGAATTGTAAATATAGATATTCTTGAAAGAATATCTGAAATAAAATATGATTCAAATGGTATAGATAAAGGGAGATTTAAGCTTACAATGAATGATGGAATATATGTTTATGTAACACTTTTAAAATTTGAAAAAATCAATAATTATGATAAAATTGTATCAACACTTGGTGATAAAAAAGGAATTCTTTATTTAGATAGTGGAGAATATTTTGAATTGTTTAAGAATTAAGAGGGATAGTATGAAAAAAGGGTTTACATTAATTGAAATACTTGCTGTTGTAACTATAATGGGATTAATATTTATATTAGTTATTCCTAAGATTGCAACATCACTTAAAAATAAGAAAAAAGATGTAGATACTACAACTAATAATTTAATTATAACAGCCGCTAAAAACTATGTTAATGATAATCATGATATGTTTGATAAAGTTGATAATAATACATATTGCCTGCCACTTACTACATTAACTAAGAAAGATTACTTAGATAGTCCTGTTAAGAATGTCACTGATGATTTAGATATTACTAATAGTAAGAGTGTTAAAATAACTTATAATAAAGGCTTTAAGTATGAGGTAGTGGATAAGAAGGAATGTGAAGTGGTGTATATTCCACCATGTGAGTCTGATTATTGTGATTCTGCTGGTAATGGATATACTGGGGTTGAATATTTAGAGAGTACAGGAACGCAATATATTGATACAGGTGTTAGTATGAATAACAATAATGTTCTTGAAATTAGTGCAAAGTATTTATCAAACGATTTTCAAATAAGTGGAGCATATGATACTACTCAATCAATTGATTTTTCAGCTGGAATTCACTTAGAAAAATGGTTTTTTAGATTTGGAAATCAATCGATTGTAACAAATATTAATGCAGATTATAACAAACATCTATTTACATTATCTAAAAACGGTGCTTACATTGATTCAGAAAAAGTTGCGGAAGTAAATAATCAAATATTTACTTCTAGTTTGCCATTTCACATTGGTGTTAGAAAAATAGATAATAAATACGAAGCGTTTTGTAAAATGAGAATATATAGCGCTTCAATAAAAGATGAAAAAGATGCTTTTATACGTGATTATATTCCTGTGATAGATAAAAATGATAAACCTTGTTTGTTTGATAGAGTTGAGAAAAAGTGCTACTATAATCAAGGCGAAGGAGATTTTATATATTCAGAAAACGAGGATAATTATAAAAAAATAAATTATATTGAAAGTACAGGAACACAATATATTGATACAGGTGTTAGTATGAATAACAATAATGTTCTTGAAATTAGTGCAAAGTATTTATCAAACGATTTTCAAATAAGTGGAGCATATGATACTACTCAATCAATTGATTTTTCAGCTGGAATTCACTTAGAAAAATGGTTTTTTAGATTTGGAAATCAATCGATTGTAACAAATATTAATGCAGATTATAACAAACATCTATTTACATTATCTAAAAACGGTGCTTACATTGATTCAGAAAAAGTTGCGGAAGTAAATAATCAAATATTTACTTCTAGCTTGCCATTTCACATTGGTGTTAGAAAAACATATAATAACTATGAAGCGTTTTGTAAAATGAGAATATATAGTGTTTCAATAAAAGATGAAAAAAATAATATTATACGCGATTATACACCTGTAAAAGATAAAAATGATAAACCTTGTTTATTCGATAATGTTGAAAAGCAATGTTACTACAATCAAGGTACAGGAGAGTTCTTATACGGGTAATTAGAAGTGGTATTTGAGTGAAATTTATTAGAAATTTATGGAAATTAGTCAAAATGGCTAATTTTTCTTTTACATTTCTTAAAAAATATTGTATAATTAAATATGTAGCATAGGAGTTGATTAAATGAAACATATTTATGCCAGTTTAGATATTGGATCTGATTCTATTAAAATAGCTGTGTGTGAATTGTATCAAAACAAACTTAATTTACTTGCTGCAACAAGTGTTAAATCAGAAGGAATAAAAAGAGGACTTATCGCAGATTTTGATCTTGCGTGCAATTCTATAAAAGAAGCGTTTAATAGCATATCTGAAATGGTAGGATTTAAAGTTGATAAAGTTATTGCTAGTGTTCCAAGCTATATGGCAGAATATAATATAGTAAAAGGTTCAATTGATATAGATGTAAATAATGTGATCAATCCTGACGATGTTATGAAGTCTTTAGAAAAGGCAATTACCTCAAAAAAAATAGATGGACGCGAAATGGTAACTGTGTTACCTATAGATTTTAAAATTAATGATGAAATTGTTTTAAAGAACCCTGTGGGACGTAAAGGAAAAAAACTGTCAACAAGAGCAGTATTAGTAACTGTTCCTAAAAAGAATGTTTATTCAGTTTTAACACTACTTGAAAAGATAAATATAGAAGTTGTTGATATTTCAATTAATAATATTGGCGATATGTATGCATTTAGAAATAAAAACTTTGATAATTTGATATCTGCTATTATAAACATAGGCTCAGACATAACAAGTTTATCATTATATAGTAAAAATGTTATAGTTAAAAGTTCTATGATAAATGTAGGAGCTAAATTAGTAGATCAAGAAATAGCAAATTATTATAAGGTTGATATTTCGGTTGCAAAAAAATTAAAAAATAAATTTGCAATTGCATCTAAGAAAAATACAAGTTCAAGTGATTTTATTGAGTGCAAAAATGTAAATGGTGAAAAAACAAAAATTAATCAATCAGAAATTAGTGAAATTGTAGAATATAGAGTAAAGGATATTTTAAATTCAGCTAAAAATGAATTAAATAACTTGACAAGCAAAAAAATAGATTATATTATTATTACAGGAGGTATGTCAAATATGACAGCATTTGAACAAGCTGCATATGACATATTTGATAAAAATATAGAAATAGGTTCTATTAAGATGATTGGTATAAGAGATAATAAATACTCATCTGTAGTAGGTAATATAGTATATTTTATAAGTAAATTAAAATTAAAAGGACAAGATTATACAATGATAGATGATGGTGAATCTAGCGTCGATTCATATACTCGCAGTACACCAGATTCAGCGTTGAATAAAATATTTGGATATTTTTTTAACGATTAGAAAGGATTAAAATTATGTTTGGATTAGAAATGGATCAAATTGCTAAAATAAAAGTTATAGGAATCGGTGGTGGTGGTGGAAACGCCGTTAATCGAATGATTGAAACAGGAGTTAAAGGAGTAGAGTTTATAGTTGCTAATACAGACTTACAAGTATTAAATTGTTCTAAGGCTCCTACTAAAATACAAATTGGTCAGACTCTTACTGGAGGACGTGGTGCTGGTGCAAAGCCTGAAATAGGAAGAGAAGCTGCTTTAGAAAGTAAAAAAGAAATAGAAGAATCATTGCGTGGAGCTGATATGGTATTTATAACTTGTGGAATGGGTGGAGGAACTGGAACAGGTGCTGCACCAGTAATTGCACAAATAGCTCAAGAATTAGGTGCTCTTACTGTTGGAATTGTTACTAAGCCTTTCTCATTTGAGGGTAAAAAGCGTATGGAACAAGCTCTAGTAGGAATTGAAGAACTAAAGAAAAATGTAGATACTTTAATTGTAATACCAAATGATAAATTAAGAGAAATAATTGACAAATCAACGCCTCTTTTAGAATCGTTTAAAGAAGTAGATAATGTTTTAAGACGTGGAGTACAATCTATTTCTGATTTAATTGCAGTTGCTGGTCTTATTAACCTTGACTTTGCTGATGTAAAGACTGTTATGGAAAAACGTGGAAGTGCTTTAATTGGTATCGGAATTGGTGTTGGTGAAAATAGAGCAACAGAAGCTGCAAGACAAGCTGTAGCATCCCCATTACTTGAAACTAGTATAAGTGGTGCAACTGATGCAATTATTAATGTTACCGGTGGAAATAATTTAACGCTTTTTGAAGTTGAAGAAGCTGCTGAAGTAATTAGATCTAGTGCTAATACAGATATTAATACAATATTTGGAGCAGTAATCAATGAAAATTTAAATGATGAAATAATTGTTACTGTAATTGCAACAGGTTTTGAAGATAAAAAGGAACCTTTATATCATTCTTATAATGCATCAAATCAAGAAAAAGAAACCGAAAGAAAAGTAGTACAAGATATGATGCCTTCAAGAGAAATGGCTAGACAAACTGTTCCATCATATAATTCTACTAGTGTTGTAGATGATGATGATGATGACGATGATGACGATGATATTATTCCTTCATTTTTAAGAAAAAGAGGTAGTTTTTAAAAACAATACATAGTTGTATTGTTTTATTTTTTTAATATATCTAAAATATGTGCTGCAGCACCTAGTAATTCTTTATTCTCACAAGTTTTTAAATGATATTTTATAAATAAGTCAAATGTTTCATCATCCATTTTATTTAAAATTGGTCTAATATAGTTTGCAGGGCCATCAGGAGTTAAAATTTTAATTCTTTTTAGATTAACTATTTTATTATATCGATTAATATCTTTAAGTCTTACATAACTATATAAATCTTTTTCTTTGGGTATTATATGAAAATTGCTATCAACTAACTTATTATCTATAGACTTTTTAATATTATTCTCTTTAAATCCATATGTTAAGATAGCATATTCATTCATTATATATGCAACCATTATTATTCCATCTTTTTTTACAACCCTTTTAGCCTCGTTTAGTGCTTTAATTTTATCATTATCACTAATTAAGTGATACATAGGACCAAATAGTAGTACTAGATCAAAAGAATTATCATTAAAGACAGATAAATCTATTGCGTTACCTAAATATGTTTTTACTTTTGCGCTATTTTTTTCAATTACTCTTAAATTATGCTTAACAAGTTCTAATGCAGTAACATCGTATCCATCGTCTGCAAGTTTAATAGAGTATTTTCCAGTTCCTGCACCAATATCAAGTATTTTTGGATTCTCCATTTTATTTAAATATTTATAAATATATTTTAACGAAGTAATATATTCAATTTTACCGTGTCTTGAATTAAATCTTTTATCTTCATTAAATTTATTATAGTATTCAATTAAATTATTTTCATTCATTTTATCCCTCAGATACATATTAAACTATTTTAATAATAAATTCAACAATAAAGTTAATGTTGATTACATTTTATAAAAATGTTATAATATAGAAAATAGGAGGAATTATGAAAATGATTAATGATTTCGATGAATACAATGATTATAGTAATCAAAACAGTGAACAAATTATCAGCGATTTAAATAAGAAAGCAGAACAAGGTATATATGAAAGATATCGATACATCCAAAATTCTAATTATAATTATTCAGTAGCTGCAACAATAGCAGATTTTATAGATGGTAAAGATATTCCTCTTTATAAAATATCAAGACTTGCCAATATATTAAATAAAATAGAAATGAATGGCTCAAGTATTGTATCGCAAGGTAAGGGGATAACAATATATTATTATCTAGGAGAAAAAATTGTCATTGAAATTGAAGATGTAATATCACCTGGAAAATCAAGAATTGATAAAATTACTATTATGCCTGAAAAAGCGAAATGGGAAGCGTATAATACAACTCCTAGTAATGCTATTAATTTAAAAGATGATAAAAAATATGATAAAAAAAGAATTACATATATTGCTAAATATTTAGGTGCTACATTAAATTATATCAATGATAATATACTTGATGATTCAAAAAAAATAGTAAAATAAAATAATATGAATAAAAAATCTCTTTTCGTATCAAAAATATATGAAAGGAGATTTTTTATGGCACGTCATAAAGTTGAAATATGTGGCGTGAATACTGCGAATATTAAAGTATTATCAACAGATGAAATGGTTAATTTATTTAAAAAATATAAAAGTGGGGACTTAAAAGCAAAAGAAACTCTTATAAATTGTAATTTAAAACTTGTATTATCCATTTTAAAAAAATATAGTAATAGAATAGATAATATGGATGATTTATTTCAAATTGGTTGTATTGGACTTATAAAAGCAATAGATAATTTTGATTTGGACCATGAAGTCAAGTTTTCAACATATGCAGTACCAATGATATTGGGGGAGATAAAAAGATATATAAGAGATAACAACAGTGTTAGAATAGCACGAAGTATAAAAGATATTGCATATAAAGCTTTAAAGATTAAAGAAGAATTAACTAACAAGTACAATAAAGAACCAACTGTTAAAATAATTGCTGAAAAATTAGATTTAAGCGAATATGAGGTGTGTAATGCCCTAGAAAGTTTACATGATACAGTTAGTATTTTTGAACCAATATATAGTGATGGAGGAGATACACTTTTTTTATCTGATCAATTGGAAGACAAAAAGAGTGATATGAATAATATAGATATAAATATTACTATTAAAGATGCAATTAATAATTTGAAAGAAAGAGAGAAATATATAATTAAACAAAGATACATGATTGGAAAAACTCAAATGGAATTATCAGAGGAATTGGGAATTTCTCAAGCACAAATATCGAGAATTGAAAAAAATGGTATTGAAAATATAAAAAAATATTTAAACTAGTGCTTTATGCAACAATACTGTAAAAAATTGTTGAATAATCACTTGAATAATCTTTTTACATATGTTAAAATAATGTTGTACTCATATGGGTATGCGCATTCTAAACAGTAATCATCAAATGCGCTAAAAATTCAGTTGCTAGTAATCTCTACTGAATTTTGAGGATTAATATCCTCTTTTTTTTGCATATAATTTACTGGTGATAAAATGCGCTTATCCGAGTTGCAAAACAAAAGTGTCATAAATATAAATGATGGTAAAATGATTGGAAATATAATAGATATAAATATAAATCAAAAAGGAATATCTGATGATATTATTGTTGAGAAAAGTAAATTTTTAATTTCGAGATTTTCAAGTAGCGGAGAGATTAGTATTAAATGGAATCAAATTGAAAAAATAGGGCAAGATGTAATACTTGTGAATCTTAAGACTTAATTGTTTTAAAATATATTAAAATGTGCTATAATAACTTTGGTGATAAATTTGAAAGTATTATTATATACAGAAGGATTAAAAACATTAAGTAAATCAGGTCTAGGGAAAGCAATTAAGCATCAGATGCGTGCACTTGAGGAAAACAATGTTGAATATACAACTGATTTAGATGATGATTATGATATATTGCATATAAATTACTATGGTCCAAAGTCATATCTTTTTGCTAAAAAAGCAAAAAAAGAAGGAAAAATAGTAATTTATCATGCTCATTCAACAGAAGAAGATTTTAGAAACTCGTTTATTGGTTCTAATTTAGTTTCTCAACCATTTAAACAGTGGTTAATAACTTGTTATTCACTAGGTGATAGAATTCTTACACCAACTCCTTATTCTAAGAGATTATTAGAGGGTTATGGGATTGAAGTTCCAATTACTGCCATTAGTAATGGAGTTGATACTAATTTCTTTAAACGTAATGAGTATGAAGGTAAAAAGTTTAGAAAAAAATATGGTTATAAAAAAAGCGATAAGGTAATTATAGGTGTCGGACTATATATTGAAAGAAAAGGGATACTTGATTTTGTTGAACTTGCTAAAAGAATGCCAGAATATAAATTTATTTGGTTTGGACATTCACCTCTTGCTGCATCTCCTTCCAAGGTTAGAAAGGCTGTAAATTCTAAATTAGATAATTTATTGTTTCCTGGTTATGTTGAACCAACTGAATTAATTGGAGCTTATAGTGGCTGTGATTTGTTTATTTTTCCTACATTAGAGGAAACAGAAGGAATACCAATATTAGAAGCTTGTAGCATGAAGGCTAAAGCAATAGTAAGAGATATTGGTGTATTTGAAGATTGGCTTACTGATGGAGTTAATGTATATAAAGCATCAGATATAGATGATTTTGAAGATAAAATTAGAAAGGTTATAAATAATGAACTTCCCGATTTAACTCAAGAAGGATATAAAGTTGCTCAAGAACACGATATAAAAAAAGTTGGTAAAGAATTAATTGATATATATAAGGAAGTATTAGAAGAAAATAGGTAGTTTATGAATCAAGAATTTTTATTAGGAATGAGTACTATTCCGTGTTATCCTTATGGAACGATACATGTATTAACACTCAAACAAAATGATATTATTTATTGTGATTTTTATAAAATACAAGGGGATAGTGCAATTTTTATTGACCATATTGAACTAGATGATTTTTGTTATAGAATTGGTTATCAATTAATAAACGATAAGCTAATTATTTACAGCTATGATATAGTACCTGGTAAAAAAAGACAATGTGTAAAAGAATTATATAAATTTTATGATATTAAAAATGATATTAGCATAAATTATAATGTTCAAGAAGCATTAAATAACTTAGGTTTTTCTCTTACTGATACAGATAAAAAAATATATAAAACAAAAGAAGAACAAAAAGAAAAATTGGAAGAATATATAAGTTATTTAGAAAACATATCTAACGAGACAGGTATCACTCCTCTTGTAAATGGAGAAAATTCAAAGAAAAAATATAAAACACATAGAAAATATCAAAATAAGTTATTATATCCTATCTCAAGAATAGAATTTACTGAATATATAACAAATCTTTTAACTAAATCTGATGACAAACTAAAAGTAAATAAAAAAGTAATTGATATACACGATTATTTTAATAAAAAATATTAATTTTGTTAATATTTTTTTATTATATAGTTTATTGTTTTTGTTAACTAAATTTGTTATAATAAGTTAGTATGAAGATTGAAGGGAATGTTTTTAGATGTATTTAAAAAAATTAATTGCACATGGTTTTAAGTCGTTTGCTGATAATACAGTAATTGAATTTAATAATAATATATCTGGTATAGTTGGCCCTAATGGTTCTGGAAAAAGTAATGTTGTTGATGCTATAAGATGGGTATTAGGAGAGCAGTCGATAAAATCACTTAGAGGAGATTCGATGACTGATGTTATTTTTTCAGGATCTAAAAGTAGGAATGGTATGAATATTGCAAGTATTACACTAGTGTTTGATAATACTGATAACTACCTGCCTATTAATTTTGATGAAGTATCAATAAAAAGAAGGCTTTATAAAGATGGAACTAATGAATATTTTTTAAATGGAGAAAAAGTAAGATTAAAAGATATAAATGACATATTATTAGATAGTGGCATAGCTAAAGAAAGTTTTAATATAATTTCACAAGGAAAAATAGAAGAAATATTATCTAGTAAGCCAGAATCTAGAAGAACTATTTTTGAAGAAGCAGCTGGCGTAATTAAATATAAAAAAAGAAAAGAAGAAGCATTAAGAAAGCTTGATAGAACAAATAATAATATGGATAGAGTAAACGATATTATCTCAGAATTAGAAACTCAAATTAATCCATTAAAAGAACAAAAAGAAAAAGCTTTGGAATATCAAGAATTAAGTGAAGAATTAAAAAAAATTGAAATTTCTTTAGCTGTTTTAGATATTACAAATATAAATAGTATATATCAGACTGATAAAGATAAAGTTGATAAATTAAAAGAAGAATTAACAATGCTTTCTACTAACAACTCAGTAAATGAAGCAAAGACAATGGATTTAAAACTTAATATAACAAATAAAGATTCAAAAATAAAAGAATTGAATAAAAGTTTATTAGAGATAACAGAAAAAGTAGAAAAAATAAATAGTGAAAAGAATATTCTATTAGAAAGAAAGAAATATCAAGTTGATGATTATAAACTGCATAATAATATTGTTGCACTAAAAGAAGAACAACAACAGTTAAAAAATGATATTAGTACTACTTTAAGAGAACTTGATAATAAAAATATTGAAAAAGAAAAAATAGAAGATAAAATAAATGTTAATAATAAAAATTTAAATGAAATAAAAGAAAAAAAAGATAATTTGATTCAAGAATTAAATAGAAATATTTTAAGACAAAACAAAAATAAAAATGATATTGATGCTTTAAGAGAAAGAATAGATAATAATTCTAATATACCTTATGCTGTAAAATGTATTTTAGATAATCCTAAATTACGTGGTATTCACAATACTGTTGGAAATATAATAGAAGTTGATGAGATGTATTCTAAAGCTATAAGCATTTCCCTTGCATCCTCAACATCTTCTATAATTATAGATAATGATACTTGTGCTAAAGAAGCTATAAACTACTTAAAAGAAAATAAATTGGGTAGAGCTACATTTTTGCCTTTAAATAACATGAAACCAAAAGATTTAAGTGATTTTGTTAAAGATAAGTTAAACATTAAAGGATTTATTAATGTTGCATCTAAACTTGTAAATTGTGATAATAAATATAAAAATATAATTGATCATTTGCTTGGAAATGTAATAGTTGTAGATAATATTGATACCGCAAATGAGTTAAGTAAAAAAATTCATTTTTCAAATAGAATAGTTACTCTAGATGGAGATATAATTAATACTGGTGGTTCAATAACAGGTGGAAATTTAAAAATTAGAAATGTAATTTTAGATAAATATGAACTTGAGAAAAAAATTAATGAAGCAAATATTATATTAAATTTAGTAAAAGATATAGAAAATTCAATAAATGATATTGACTATAATATCCAAAATATAGAAGATGAATTATATTTAAATAATAAAAATTTACTTATAGTAGAAGATGAAATAAACATTAGAAATACAACTCTTGATAATTATAATCAAAAGCTTTTAAAAATTAATAATGACATAAATGGTACTAATAGTATAATTAATAATAATTTATCTATAGAAGAAGAAAATATCATTAATAAGTATTATGAAGCAGTAAATGAAAAAAATACTATTATAAATGATTTAGATAGATTAATGAGTGAAAAAAAGGAATTAGAAGATGCACTTAGCAATTATGAATTTTCGATAAAAAAAGAAAATAATATATATGCAGAAAAAAATGAACAATTAAAAAATTTAGAAATTGAAGTAAATAGATATGATGTGAAACTTGATCATTTATTAAATTTATTAAATGAAGAATATAATTTAACATATGAGAAAGCTAAAAGTTTATACAAATTAGAAATTGATGATAGTAAAGCTAGAAATAAAATTAGTGTAATAAAAAGGAAAATTAATTCTTTAGGAAGTATTAATATAGGTGCAATAGAAGAATACGATAGAATTAGTGAAAGATACGAATTCTTGTTAAATCAACAGAATGATTTGGCAGAGGCAAAAAATACTTTGATAGAAATAATAAATGATATGGATCAAGTTATGAAAAAAGAATTTTTAAATACTTTTAATATAATAAATAGTAATTTTGAAGAAACATTTAAAGAATTATTTAAAGGTGGACAAGCTCATTTAGAACTAACAGATAAAGAAAATCTATTAGAAACAGGGATAGAAATAATTGCATCTCCTCCAGGTAAAACATTAAAAAGTATAAGTTTACTTAGTGGCGGTGAAAAAACATTTACTGCAATTTCTTTATTATTTGCAATCTTAAAAACAAGAATAATGCCATTTTGTGTGCTTGATGAGGTTGAAGCTGCACTAGATGAGGTTAATGTTCAAGCGTTTGGAGAATATTTGTTAAAATTAAAAGAAAAAACTCAATTTATTGTTATTACACATAAGAAAAAAACGATGGAATATGCTAATTATCTATATGGAATAACAATGCAAGAATCTGGTGTTAGTAAGCTTGTTAGTGTGAAATTAGAAGAAATAGAGGATATGAAATGATATATTTATTATACGGAGTAAAAACACTTATAGATTCTTATATTGATAAAATAAAACAAAAAGAAAAAATAGAAGATATAAATATATCAAAATATACAATAGATGATAGTATTGAAAATATAGTTGAGGATGCTAATACCATCTCATTATTTGATTCAAAAAAAATGATAATAGTTGAAAATGAATTAATATTTAGTGGAAAAAAAAATATTGAAACAAAGAATCTTGAGAATTATATTTTAAATTATAATCCTAGTACAATATTAATATTTGTTTCTTATAGTGATACGGTAGATTCAAGAAGAAAGATTTTTAAATTAATAAGTGAAAAAGGAAAAATTGAAAAATTAAATCGGACTAATAATATTAATAACTATGTAAAGAATCTATTTAAAGATTATCAAATAAGTAATAATACAATTAATTTACTTATTAAAAGAGCTGATAATGATATAGATAGAATATATCAAGAAGCTAATAAAATTATGATTTATAAAATAAATGATAAAATTATAACTGATAAGGATGTTATAGATTGTACTATTAAAAAAATTGATATAAATATTTTTACATTTATTGATAATATAATAAATAAAAATAAAACAGAGTCTATTAAAACATATAAAGAAATGTTAAAAATAGGGGAGGAACCTATTAAAATTATAGTTATGCTTGCGAATCAGTTTAGATTGATGTATCAGGTTAAAATATTAAGAAAAAAAGGATATAATGAAGATGATATGGCCAATATTTTGCAAGTAAAAAAATATCCTGTTCATTTAGCTATACAAAAATCATTAAAATATAGTGATTCTGTATTATTAAAATATTTAGAAGAACTTGCTGATTTAGATATAAAAATAAAATCTGGTGAAATTGATAAAAATTTAGCACTAGAATTATTTTTGATTAGAATATAAAAAAAGGTAATTATTCATTAATTATCTTTTTTAGTTTATCATTAATTTGTTTTAATGATTTTTCATTTTTATTATTTTGGGGTTTATAATATCTTTTATTTTTTATATTGTCAGGTAAATATTGTTGCTTTACAACATGGTTTTCATAATTATGAGCATATAAATAATTTGGACTGTTCGTTCTTAAATGTTTAGGAACATTTCCACATATGCCCTTATTTATATCATTTAAAGCCTCACTGACAGCTAAATAAGCACTGTTCGATTTAGGAGACAATGCAAGTTCAATTACCACGTTAGACAGTATTATTTGAGCTTCTGGAAGACCTAATCTTTCACAGGCGTTAATTGCTGCATCAACCTTAACTCCCATCATGGGGTTAGCAAGGCCTATATCTTCATATGCAATAACGCTCATTCTTCTATAGATAATATCTAAGTCTCCAGCCTGAATTAATCTTGCAAGATAATGAATAGCTGCATCAACATCAGATCCTCTAATACTTTTTTGAAATGCACTAATTGCATCATAATAACCATCAGAATCTTTATCATGAAAAAAGTTACCTTTATTTTCTAATGATTTTATTTGTTCTTTAGTAATTTTTTTATTACTACTAGAATAATATGCAAGTTCTAGTAAATTATATGCATACCTTAAATCTCCACCAGAAAGATCACATATATATTTAATTGAATATTCATCTATTTTAATATTATCTAGTATTTTACTATCAATAACTCTATTTATTCCTATCTTTACATCATCTGTAGTAAGCGGATTTAACTCAAATATTTGACATCTAGATCTAATAGCAGGATTTATACTATGATATGGATTTGATGTCGTTAATCCTATTAATATAATTAAACCACTTTCTAAATATGGAAGAAGTAAATCTTGTTTATCTTTATTCATTCTATGTATTTCATCCATTATAACAACTAATTCTCCATACATCTTAGCTTCTTCAATCACTATATCAAAATCTTTTTTATTATTTATAACTGCATTAAGCATTCTGTATTTCTTATTTAAACTATTTATTATTGCATAAGCTATACTTGTTTTACCTATACCAGGTTTTCCATATAAAATCATTGATGTAATATAATTATTTTTAACCATATTTGATAGTACTTTATTATTTCCTATTAAATGGTGCTGTCCAATTACATCTTCAATTTTTTTAGGACGCATTTTTATTGCTAAAGGTTCCATAACATCACCCAATAATATTTTAGCATATGTTACTTTGTTTGACAAAAAAAATTATATATATTAAAATATATTCGCTATAGGGGGAATTATGAATAATAATATTTTAGGAAGATTATACATTTATAACGAAAGTAATAAAATAATAGATGAACATTTTGCGTTTTCTTCAATAGAAGAATTAATTAATGAATATCAATTAGACAATCAGATAAATAATATATTTATAATAAATAATGGTGATTCCTATTATAGTTATTATGATAAGGTAATTGCTATTAATTTAAAAAATGAAAAAGAATTATTAAACTCTCTTTTACACGTTTTAAAGAAAAAAATGGATAATAAGTCTTATATAAGTTTAGTAAATTTATTACTGCTTGAATCAATATATCATGAAATAGAACATGCAAAGCAATATAAAATTGTAGATAGTAACATAAATAATATAGAAGCAAGATTACTTAATTTATCATTTAATCATTATATTGATGAAAATGTAGATGAAGATAAAGTTAATAAATATTTATTTGATTTAGAGAAAGAGTATAATAATCAATTAGATTATTACTACTGCAGTCCTGATGAAAGGTTTGCATATATAAAATCAATTAATATGATTTATAAATATTCTAAGGTAGTACAAAATAATAGAGTAGTTATTGGTTATTTAAACTATCATAGATTAGAACATATTGTAGAGGAATATGATGTGAAAAGAAATAAAATAATATGCCCATTAGAAAAATTCTTTAATATAAGAATTGAGGTTGCTAATGAAAACAAAGTTGAACTTATTCCATTTGATGAACTAATTGATATTAATGAAGAAAAAAATAATTTTAAAACAGCAAAAAGATTATTATATGGAATGCCTGTAAACAGGAATGAACTAGATTTTTACCAGAAATGTTTAAAAAAAACAAAAGCATATAAATTATTTAATTAATGAAAAAAAAGTATTTTTTTGATATAATATGTATGGTGATTATATGTTAGAAGAATTAATAAATTTATTTTGTACATATTTATTGATTGATAAAAATTATAGTCAAAATACTATTGATTCATATAGAAGAGATATAACAATGTTTGATAAGTTTGCTAAAAAAAGTATTAAAAACATTGATACTAATATAATCAAAGATTATTTAAAGTATTTGAAAGAAAATAATCACAATGAAAGATCTATAGCTAGAAATATCTCGAGCTTAAGATCATTTTATAAATTTTTAATAATAAATAATTACGTTGATATAAGTCCTATGGAGAGTATTACTACTTTAAAAATGTCTAAGAAGCTACCTAATGTTCTTTCTATTGAAGAGGTAAATAAAATACTTGATATAAAAATAACAGATAATTATTCAATAAGAAATAAGGCGATGCTTGAATTAATGTACGCATCAGGACTTAGAGTATCTGAATTAATAAATTTAAAAACATATGATATAGATATTAATGAAGATATTGTAAGAACAATAGGGAAGGGGAGTAAAGAAAGAATAATCCCTATTGGTGATTATGCTAAAGAAGCAATTATTAATTATTTAAGTATTAGACATACTTTTTTAAAAAAAGAGATTAATGATTACCTATTTTTAAATAATCATGGTAAAAAAATGACTAGACAAGGCTTTTTTAAAATAATTAAATCAATAGCTAAGGAAAAAGGTATAAAAAAGGAATTATCTCCACATACATTAAGACATTCATTTGCAACTCATATGATTAATAATGGGGCTGATTTAAGAACAATCCAAGAATTACTTGGACATAGCGATATATCAACAACACAGATATATACACATATATCAACGGAAAAATTGAAAAACACATTTGAAAATTTTCATCCACACGGTAATTATTAGGAGTATATTTTATGAAAAGAGTAATATTTATTGAGCCAAATATTAATAATAAAATTATTAATAAAATCTTTAATAAATATAATAGTGATTCAAAATTTGTTAATCCTCACATTTGTTTAGTTTTCCCGTTTGAAAGCAATCTTACAACAAATGAAATTGATACTATATTAAAGAATACATTATCAGATGTTGAATGCTTTGACATATTTATTAAAGGAATAAGTATAAGTTATGAAAATAATAATAATTTTATTTTTTTGAATATCGCTGATACAAATGATATTTTAGCAACAATTAGTGAAAAGTTATATTATGAACTTGGAAATAATGCAATTTTAAAAACCGATAAATATATTCCACATATAACTATAGCTAAGAATAAATCTAAAGACAAAATAAATTTAATTTATAATGAAATATCTAGATTTAATACCTTATTGATTAATTTGAAAGTTGATAAAATATATTCAAAAATTATGATTAAAGATAGTATGAATAATATTAGATTACAAAATGAATTAGAATATATTTTAAATAAAAAAAAGAAAGAAAGATGATTTTATGAAGTATAGTTATAAACCAACAGGTGTTTGTGCCTCGAATATGGAATTTGAAATTGTTAATGGTATAATAAAAGATATGAAAGTAACAGGAGGATGCCCAGGTAATTCACTTGGTATTAGAGCATTATGTATTGGTAAAGATATAGATACAGTAATTAATTCTTTAAAAAATATAAAATGCGGTTTTAGAAATACATCATGTCCTGATCAGATTGCAAATGCATTAGAAAAATATAAAAAAGAAACGAATTAGGGAGACTGCTGAAAAAGTATACAAAGATTACTGTAAACTATATCAGTAGTCTTTTT